>JBGSLM010000050.1:0-9611 GCA_041740755.1 Parvularculaceae bacterium
GACCGGGTTTGCAGCGCCTGCCGCGATGGGACCGGTCGAGCCTGCCCCGGCGCGGGCGTTCGCTGTCGGCGTCGTCACCATGCCAGCCGTGTTCATTGTTGTCGTCATGGGCGCGCTCGCGCTCTTTGGAAAACCCGCGAGCGAACCGGACACGCAGAAAACCGCGTCCGCCATCGACAGGCTGGATCAGCCTGCGTCCCGATCTGCAACTTCCGCAATGTTCGCCTCCTCGAAGGCGCCGCCCTCTATCACAATCGGCGAAGACCGCCGTGTGTCTGGCATCTCGCTCGACGGCGACCGCATCGCGCTGCATGTCGAGAGCCCTATGGGCTCGGAAATTCTCGTCTATGACTATGTCGCTGAACGCGTTGTCGCAACGGCGCCGATTGTCAGCGCATCGCTCGCGGCGGACGATCAGCTAGCCGCAATTACCGGCGCTCCCCCTCGGGTCGCCAGCCTCGCCGTGATCGCGCCGATTGTCGAACCGGTCATCGAAACGAAAACCGCCGCCGCGCCCATCCCGCCTTCTGTAAAGCCGAAGAGCGCCGATTAATGGCCGTCGAACGCTGACGCCATTCGGGCGCGCATCGTTGCGTCTGGCGCCAGACCAAAAAGCGCCGCCATATTTTCTCTCATATGATCGACCCGCCGTGTCGCAGGAATGGCGCAGGTAATCGCGGGATGTGAAATGACGAATTTCAGCATGAATTGCGCCCAGTTCGCAGCGCCCGCTTCTGCCGCAAAACCAGGCAATTTCCTTCGTTGAACATTTTGAAAAAGCGCGCCTTCGCGGAACGGTCGATTGGCGATGACTGCGATTCCGCGTTCCGCCGCGAGCGGCAACAGCCGCGCTTCGGCCTCGCGGTCTGCGATATTGTACGTAAGCTGAATGAAGTCGAGCGGCTCTGTTCGCATGATCTGTTCGAGATCATCATGGCGAAGGCCCGCATAGGTTGTGACGCCGACATGGGCGAGGCGCCCGTCAGCCTTCATTTCGAACAAAGCCTCGAGATGGCGCTTCCAGTCGACGAGATTGTGGACCTGCAGCAGATCAAAGCGTTCGACGCCCCATCGCGCGCGTGAGCGCTCGATCTGGGCGGCGCCGTCTTCTTGCAGCGGGGTCCAGACCTTGTCCGCAGCAATCAACCGGTCAGGCCTGCCGAGCGCATCAAGACACCAGCCGATGACTTCCTGAGAAGTGCCGTACATCGGCGATGAATCGACGAGACGTCCGCCCGCCGCGAAAAACGCTTCTAAGACATCGCGGCGACCTGCGCGCGCCAAAGGGTCGTCGCCGACGTCGAATGTCAGCCAGCTTCCCATTCCAAGGGCGGGAACAATGACGCCGGAAGATGGAATGGTTTTGGTGAGAATGTCCGCAGCGCCAAATGCAGGCGCATAGCCCGCATGAAAGGCGGCGACAGCAGATCCGTAGAGGAAACGACGCCGGTCCATTCTTTCCTCCCTTTGGGCATTCGACGGTAGCGGCAGATGGTGAGGCCGATCCATCCGCTCCACCGCTGACTTCGATCGGCCTGGCGCAGCCGAGGTTGAATTTAGACGCCACGCGCTTTATTTTTCAAAGTGGCCCCGCCGCAGGAGGAATTCATGGCGTCGACATCGAAGAATGATCTTGCCGGCGAGATCGCCTATGTGAAGACGCTGGCGGAAGAGGGGCGCAACGCCCCGCTGGTCGGCGGCGTCCTTTATCTCATCTGGGGGGCGGTCATCGGCGTTGCATCGCTTTTGACCTGGCTTCGCTCCGCGTCGATTGTCACGCTTCCTGACTTCGTCGGCGGCGCCGCCTTCTGGATAGTCGCACTCTCGGTCGGCTGGGGACTCTCGTTTTTCTTCGGACCGAAGATCGGCGCAAAACCCGGCGCGCTTACGGTCGGAAACAGGACAGCAATGTCGGCATGGTTCGGCGTCGGCGTGTTCTTGCTGATCTATTGGCTCGCTCTATTGGCGCTGCATGACAATTTCACGGCGGACGGCGTCAAGCCATACGCTTTGTTTGGAACAATGTTTCCCGTCGCCTTCGGCGTCTACGGCATTGCATTCCTTGCCACGGCGACTGCCGCGCGCCTCGACTGGATGCGGGGATTTGCAATAGCGTCGTGGCTCTTCTCGATTGCAAGCCTCTATTATTTCTCGGACGCAAAGCAGCTTCTTGTCGCTGCAGCCGGAAGCGTCGTTTGCGCGGCGTTGCCGGGGCTTTTGCTGATGCGGCGCGAGCCGAGCGATATCGTGTGACAAGATGGATAACGATTTCGATTATCGCGAAATCGACGACATCATCCACGGCCGGGTCCGGCTTGCGGTGATGGCTTATCTTTCGGGCGCCGGCGCCGCGGATTTCAACGAACTGAAAGCGAAAGTCGGCGGCACTGACGGCAATCTGTCGGTGCACTTAAGAAAGCTCGAAGAGGCGAAATACGTCCGGGTCGAAAAAACATTCCGCGACAGGAAGCCGCGCACGATCTGTCACCTGACCGCGAAGGGCCGCGAAGCGTGGATCGCTTATATCGTACGGCTTGAATCGCTGCTCGCTGCGGCGCGCTGATCAGCGCCTGCGCTCGCCGCCCAGAACGCGCATGACGAGCCAGACCGGCAGAACGATTGCAGCGCCGAACAGCAGGTAAGTCACCAGATTGACGATGATCTCGCCGACGGAATCGCCAAGCCATCCAAGGATGCTTCTAAAGAAATCGAAAATGCCGCTCCAGAATTCGGCTGGCGACACGCCCCAGAAGGCGAGAAACGCGCCGACGACGACGCTGGCGATGATGAGCTGAATCGCGGTCCGCCGCGGTTTGCCGCCTGTGAGGCGTTCGGTCAGTTTCTGGTCGGACATGGGTCATCCTCACACGCGGCGCGCAAAGGATAGCCGACGCCGCCGGTAAGAGAAAGGGCCGCCTCAGGCGGGTTTGAACGCCAAAGCGACGCCGTTGTTGCAATAGCGCAGCCCCGTCGGAGACGGACCGTCATTGAAAACGTGCCCCTGATGCCCGCCGCAACGCGCGCAATGATACTCCGTACGCGGTACGATCAGCTTGAAATCCGTCTTCTTTCCGAGAGCGTTCGGCAAATGATCGAAAAACGAGGGCCAGCCGGTGCCCGATTCGAATTTCGACTCGGATGCAAAGAGATCGTATCCGCATCCCGCGCAAACATATACGCCCTTGCGCTTTTCTTCGTTGAACTCGCTCGTCCACGGTCGTTCGGTCGCCTCTTTTCGGAGGACCGCATAGGCTTCGCCCGGAAGGCGCTCTTTCCATTCCTTCTCGGAAAGCCGCCATTTGTCATAATCGGGAATGGTTTTCGGATCGACTTTCATATCACGCGCCTTTGCGGGTAGGATTGCAGCGCCGGCGAAAAGGGCCGCACCGGCGAGCAGTCTGCGTCGGTCGAGCATGACCTGGAACTCCGTCATTTGTCTCTGGGTATGAGACGAATTTAGGCATCCGGGATGATCGCCGCCAATAACAAGGCTGCGAGGACGAGCAGCCCGGCTTCACGATTTGTTTTGAATATTTTGAGGCAATTGCCGGGATCATCGATATTTATAGCGCGGATCTGCCAGACGAAATGCGCCGCCGGCGCAGCGAGCAAAGCGAAATAGGCGCGATGCAATCCGGCTGCAAGTCCAGCGCCTGCCGCCAGGGCGATTGCAGCGCCGTAGAAAATCCACAAGGCGGAGATCGTTTTCGGGCCAAGCGCCCGCGCTGAGGATTTGACGCCGATGAGCGCGTCATCCTCCTTGTCCTGATGGGCGTAGATCGTGTCATAGCCGAGCGTCCAGGCGATGCCAGAGCCATATAGAAGCAATGCCGCCGCCGTCAGTTTTCCTTCAAACGCGGCATACCCCATTAACGCGCCCCAGTTGAAGGTGAGGCCGAGCCACGCCTGCGGCCACCAGGTGATGCGCTTCATAAACGGGTAAGCGGCGACAAGGCCAAGCGAGGCAAGGCCAAGGCCAATCGAATACGGATTGAATTGCAGAAGAATGACGAGGCCGGCGGCGCAAAGCGCGAACAGAAATAGCCATGCGCTCTTGACGCTGATCTGCCCTGACGCAACCGGTCTTTGCGCGGTTCGCGCGACCTTTGCGTCAAAATCGCGGTCGACAATGTCGTTAAACGCGCAGCCCGCGCCGCGCATAACGAAGGCGCCGACAGCAAAGAGCGCGGCGTAGTAAGCCGCTTCAACGACAGTCACGGTTGAAACCGCCGCCGCGAGCGCCAGTCCCTGCCAACAGGGCAGGAGCAACAGCCACGTTCCGATTGGACGGTCGGCGCGCATCAGCCGCAGATAGGGCTTGGCTCCCGTCGGCGCATAGCGGTCGACCCAGTTTCCTGCGGCGGCGTCTGCGGGCGCGGCGGTCATCAAATGGCTTTCCTGCGTCGCGATCGCTTATAGAGGGCTCATGCGTTGTGCGCTAGAATTCAGCGCCGATCGTACGGATCGCGACCAATGAAAAAATTCCAGGATCGTTCCGAGGCTGGAGAAATGCTTGGCCGGGCGCTGGCGTCGATGAAGATTGCCGATCCGGTCGTCTACGCGCTGCTGCGAGGCGGCGCCCCTGTCGGCGTCGAAGTCGCAAAAGCGCTCGGCGCGCCGCTGGACTTCATCCTCGTGCGAAAGCTCGGCGCGCCGGAGTACGAAGAACTCGCGATCGGAGCGGTCGCTGACGGAAAAATTCCTGTCACCGTCCTCCACAGCGAGGCCATTCGCGAGCTTGGCGTCAGCGAAAACTACATTGAGATGAAAACGAACGCCGCGCTCGCTGAGATCGACCGCCGGCGCGCTCTATTCCGGAAAAGATCGCCTCGTCAGACTGCGTCCGGACGAACGGCGGTAATTGTCGATGACGGCCTTGCGACCGGCGCAACCATGGAGGCGGCCATACAGGCTATGCGCGAGGAAAATGCGCAGCGCATCGTCGTGGCGGTTCCGGTTGCTCCAGCGGACCTTGCGGTCAGATTTCGAAAAATTGCCGATGATGTCGTCTGCCTGAATACGCCGTCGCCCTTTCATTCTGTCGGCGCTTATTATGAGGACTTTCGCCAGCTCACTGACGACGATGTTCTGCGTCTGCTGGACGCGGGCGCGACGGACCTCAATCCGTGATACAGCATGGTTCCTGAACCATGCGCCCTCGGGGCGACTGGAATTCTCTTTAGAAGCTACGATGCTATTGGATACGGAAGATGACGCCTCGCCTCCATCACAAAGGTTCGCTCGCCGCAGGGGCGTCTGTCGCGCTGACTGCGGAACAGGCGCACTATCTACGCAACGTTCTTCGGCGCGAGGCTGGCGCTGAGCTGAGACTCTTCAATGCGGCTGACGGCGAATTCTCGGCCGGCATTGCGGAAATCGGCAAGAAGGGCGCTACAGCGCTGCTCGGCTCCCGGATTCGCGTGCCCGAAGCGGAACCCGATATTCAATTGCTGATTGCGCCGGTGAAACGGACTGCGATGGAGATGATCGTCCAGAAAGGGACCGAGCTTGGCGCTGCGGCCTTCCTGCCGGTGCTGACCGACCGAACAAATGCAGATCGCGTGCGTACAGACCGGCTAGAGGCGATTGCGCTCGAAGCATCGGAACAATGCGAGCGTCTCTCCGTTCCCAAAATCTTCGAACCGTCAAAGCTCGCAGCGGCGCTTTTGCGCTGGGAGCCGGCGCGAATTCTCTATTATTGCGATGAAGCGGGAGATGATCCGTCCAAGGAATGGGGCGGCCTTGAAGGCAGGGCTGAGCCGCTCCATGAATGCGCCCTCAAAGCAGGCGCAGGACCTGCAGCAATTCTGATCGGTCCGGAGGGCGGATTTACCGCCGATGAGCGCAACTGGTTGCGGGCGCTCGACTTTGTACGGCCGGTGACGCTTGGCCGCCGCATCCTGCGCGCCGATACTGCGGCGATCGTTTCGCTGGCGTTGTGGCAGGCGGCAGTTGGCGATCTGACGCGGCGATAGGCCGCCTCACTTTGACGTGAGCGCTAATCGCTTGGCGTTGCGCATCAGGGACGATAAAGGCGATTAGCTGATCCGATTGAGGGCTGGACGATGACAATGCGGAGAATGGCGTGAGCGTTGAACGACAGGCGTCCGGCGATCTGCCGCCGATTGAATCGCTCGATGAACTGACCGCCTATATTGCGGAAGGCGAGAAGGCGAAGGCTGCCTGGCGCATTGGCACTGAGCACGAGAAATTCATCTATTGCCGCGAGACGTTGAAGCCAGTCGGATATGAAGGTGAAAACGGCATCCGCGCGATTCTCGAAAAATTGCACCAGACGACAGGCTGGGAAATTATCTTCGACAACGGACTGCCGATCGGATTGAAGGGCGAAGGCGCATCTGTGTCGCTTGAACCAGGCGGACAGGTCGAATTGTCGGGCGCGCCGGTTGAAACGATCCATCAGACCTGCGCTGAAGTAAGCCGGCATCTCGATGCGGTGAAAGCGGTCGCCGATCCGCTTAACATTGCGTTTTTCGGCCTTGGCTTTGCGCCGACCTGGACGCGCGATGAAATGCCGAAAATGCCGAAATCGCGCTACACGATCATGCGCAACTACATGCCGAAAGTCGGAAAACTCGGCCTCGACATGATGCATCGGACCTGCACGGTTCAGGTCAATCTGGATTTTTCGAGCGAAGCCGACATGATCGCGAAGTTCAGGACTTCGCTTGCGCTGCAGCCGATCGCGACCGCGCTGTTCGCCAACTCTTCGATCGTCGAGGGAAAATCGTCCGGCTGGGCGTCGTGGCGCGCGCATATCTGGACCGACACCGATCCCGATCGAACGGGACTGCTGAAATTCGTGTTTGAGGACGGCTTCGGCTACGAGCGCTATCGCGATTACATGCTCGACGTGCCGATGTACTTCCTGCGGCGCGGCGGAAAATATCATGACGCCGCAGGGCTTTCATTCCGCGATTTTCTCGCCGGAAAGCTCCCCATAATGCCGGGGGAACGCCCGCATATCCTCGACTGGGAAGATCATCTCTCGACGGCGTTTCCTGAAGTGCGCCTTAAGCGGTTCTTAGAGATGCGCGGCGCGGATTCAGGGCCCTGGGCTCGGATTTGCGCGCTGCCTGCGTTCTGGGTCGGCCTTCTTTATGACAGCGACGCGCTTGCCGCCGCCTGGGACATCGCCAAGGATTGGACTGCGGAAATGCGCGACGCCTTGCGCAACGACGCCGCGCATTACGGCCTCAAGGCGAAGATCGGCAAGCGCAGCGTTCAGGACGTCGCAAGAGAAGTCGTTGCGATCTCGCGCGAGGGGCTAAAGCGTCGCGCACGCGCCGGACAGATGGCGATCGACGAGACCAATTTCATCGACCCGTTGCAGGCGATCGCGGACACCGGCGTCACCATGGGCGAATATATGGCGCACCATTTTGCGGTCGACCTTAAAGGCGATGCGCGGCGACTTCTTTCTGAAGTCTCTTTCTGAGCGTGGAGAAATCCGAACTTATCGACGTATTCAGCGATGTCAGCGCCGCTGCGCGATCGCTGGCGCGCAAGGATGCCGGACTAAAACGCGCGCACAAACAGATCGGCCGGCCGCATATCCGCCGCCGCGACGGCGGTTTCCCGGGGCTGTTCCGAATTATCGTCGAACAGCAGGTATCCGTTCCAAGCGCGCAGGCGATCTGGAAGCGTTGTCTTGAAGGCGCTGACTGCGCGTCGCCCGGGTCGGTCGCATCGCTCGGTGAAGAAGGGCTAAAGCGCCTCGGGCTCTCTACGCCGAAGGCGCGGTATGTTGTCGGCATCGCACAGGCGGCGGAGGAAGGCCGCATCGATTTCGCTTGTATTCCCCGCCTTGGCGATGGGGACGCGATGAAGACGCTGGTCGCCCTCAAGGGCGTCGGTCCTTGGACAGCCTCGATCTATCTGCTTTTTTGCGAGGGTCGCGTCGATATCTGGCCGCCGAACGATGTCGCGCTGAAACACGCCTATAACGCCGCAGCGGGCGCTGATTTCGACCAGAAAACGCTCGATGCGCTTGCGGCGGACTGGTCGCCTTGGCGCGGCGTCGCGGCCCATATTCTTTGGACGTACTACGCACACCTGCGGGGCCGGACCCCGATCTGACCTGTTGCGCCCCGGCAATTTTCGTAAAAATTGTCAAATTAGGGTCACAGGGAATCAGCTAAAGATTTCCACAATGGGCCTTTGATCGTGTAGGATCGATATATTGATCGTGGAGGGTGCGTCTTCTGTAGCTTCGACATAGCGTTCGTATCGGTCGCCCTTCGGGCCGCCTCATGGAAAGGCGATCCGGAATGCATGTGACCCGCCATGCCCCCGAAGCCTGTCCGGCGCTGGTTCTCAACGCCGACTTCCGCCCACTCTCATATTTCCCGTTGTCGCTCTGGTCGTGGCAGGACGCGCTTAAAGCCGTCTTTCTCGATCGCGTCGATGTCGTAGCGCAATACGATACGGTTGTTCGCTCGTCGAATTTCCAGATGCGCCTGCCGTCCGTCGTGTCGCTGAAGACATACGTCAATCATGCAAGATCGCCAGCGTTCACACGGTTCAACGTTTTCCTGCGGGACGGTTTTTCCTGCCAGTATTGCGGGTCGGGCGAGCGCGACGCGCTGACCTTCGATCATGTTGTGCCGCGCTCGAAAGGCGGCCGCACGACTTGGGAGAATATTGTCGCCGCCTGTTCCTGCTGCAATCTAAAGAAGGGCGGGCGGATGCCCGCTCAGGCGAAAATGTTTCCTGCAAGGAAGCCCGAGCGCCCGACCATGTTCGAACTGAATGAACGCGGACGCGCCTTTCCGCCGAATTATCTGCACGACAGCTGGCAGGACTTTCTCTATTGGGACAGCGTGCTGGAGCCCTGATTTTATCGGGTGTTGTCCCGCGCGCTCTGGCGGCCTACATTCCGGCCTTAGATATGCCGGAGGATTCAATGGTAAAATCATCAATACTGGGCGCGATCGTTCGCGCCGCCGCGATTGCGGGCTCATTTCTCGCTGTTTCAAGCTGCGCCTACAATGAAGAACTCGGCCGCAGCCAGATGGCGTTCATCCCGGCGGGCCAGATGGCCTCGCTCGGCGCGACGGCTTGGGCGGACGTCAGCAAGAAAGAAAAAGTCTCGACCGATCCCAAATATGTGAACCGCCTCAACCGCGTCGCGCCCAAAGTGCTCGCGGCGGCGGGAGAAAATCCGTCGAACTGGGACTACAAGGTGTTCGATTCAAAGGCGCTCAACGCGTTTGCGCTCCCCGGCAATCATTTTGCTGTCTACACCGGCATCATGGATATCATGGCGAATGACGATCAGCTTGCGACCGTCATCGGCCACGAGGTCGCGCACGTCCGCGCCAATCATGGCGGCGAGCGCGTCTCGCAGCAGCTCGGCGCCAATTTTGCGCTTTCGGCGACGCAGGCGGCGATCGGCTCTGGAAGCCAGACGGGCCAGATGGCGCTCGGCGCGCTCGGGCTTGGCGCCCAATATGGCGTCCTCCTGCCGTTTTCGAGAAAGCACGAGCTCGAAGCCGACAAGCTCGGCCTCGTCTACATGAACCGCGCCGGCTACGACGCGAATGAGGCGCTGAAATTCTGGACGAAGATGAGCCAGTCGGGCGGATCAA
>JBGSLM010000051.1:0-17582 GCA_041740755.1 Parvularculaceae bacterium
TGGTCTTGATATGCTGTTCGGCCGACTCTGGCGGCCCGGATTTATGTCTCATCTTCGCTCCCTCAATGGGCTACGATGAGCCAGAAATCCTCCGTTCAGTTCATCCCGTCAAATGTCCCAAGGTTGCTGACGCCGGACACGCCTTGATGATCTTAGAATGCGCATAGAGGTGATCGCCTACCGTCCTGGAGAGTGTTGGCAGGCGACAGGCGGCGCAATGATTGCGACAGCGCCGGTCAATCATCCTGGCGGGTCGGCGGCCATTCGCATAAACAGCGGCAGCGGCGATGTCGTTTATGCAAGCGACGCGGAATTCGCCGGGGAAGCCGACGCTCGATCCTTTGCTGAGTTCGCGGCCGCCGCCGACATTTTGATCGCCGATGCGATGAATGATGATTCAAATTCCGATCAGCGGCGCGGCTGGGGCCACTCCAATTGGCGGGAAGCGATAGCGGTCGGCGCCGCTGCAGGCGCAAAGGCGACCGCACTTTTTCACCATGACCCGCGACGGTGCGACGCCGATCTTGTCTCTATCGACGCCATGGCGCAAATTCTGTCGCCCTGCGCGTTCATGGCGCGCCAGGGACTTGACTTTCGACTTCAGGCTGACGCCGCAAGAGGAGAGACAGCGTCATGGAGATGCAGCAGATAAGATACTTTCTGGCGGTTGCCGAGACGCTAAATTTCACACGCGCGGCGGAACGTTGCAATATAAGCCAGCCCGCGCTCACGCGTGCGATAAAGGCGCTCGAGGACGAACTGGGCGGAACGCTCGTCAACCGCGAACAGCGCAATACGCATCTGTCCGAGCTCGGGCGAATGATGGCGCCTTACTTTCAAACGATTTATGAGCAGTCGATTTCTGCGAAGACGACGGCTTCCGAATTCCGGCAGCTTGGCAGGGCGGCGCTGAAAATCGGCGCCATGTGCACGATCGGGCCCACAATCGTCGCCGAATTCCTGGCGCGTTACTCTCTCACCTTCGCGAATGTCGAAATCGAGGTTGCGGCGCTCGGCCTCGATACGCTCAAGCAAAAATTGATGCGGGGAGAACTGGAAGTCGCGCTTCTCGCCTCTCCCGAGCCGCTTGGCGAAGAATTTCATGCAATGCCGCTGTTTCATGAGAACTTCGTTCTCGCGCTTTCTACGACGCACCGTCTCGCCAATGCTGACGTGGTTCCCTGCCGGGAACTTGACGGAGAGCGTTACATCAATCGCGCCAATTGCGAATATTACGACCTTGTGCACGAGACGTTCGTGTCTAACGGCGTCCGTACGCGCAAGGTCTTCTCCAGCGAGTGCGACGAATGGGTCATCGGCATGATCAAGGCCGGTCTCGGCGTCGGCTACTTTCCGGAATTCGCCGTCAAGGATCCAGATATCATCCTGAAGCCTCTGGTTGAGCCGGCTTTCTCACGCACGGTGAGCCTCGTCACGGTCCGCGGCCGCCCGCATTCGCCCGCCGTCGGCGCGTTCGTGAAGCAGGCGAGGCTCGAAAAATGGCCGGTCGCAAAGTCGAAGAAATCTCCGGTTCACTAAACCGGTCGGCCTGGTTCCGCCGTCGACGGCTTCAACATCGCCGCCAGCCCGCCGGCGAGAACGAGCGCTGCGGCGACTATCATCACTGTCGCATGCCATCCTAATGATTCGAAGACGCAGCCAAGTAACGCAGCGCCGGCAAGTCCGCCGAGATAATATGATGAAAGATATAATCCGCTCGCAGCGGCGCGATCATTCCTGGCGGCGCGGCCTACAAATCCTGTCGCCGTCGCCTGAGCGAAGAATGTCCCGACGCCGACAATTGCAAGACCGGCGAGCAAGACCGCCAGCGACTGAGACAGCAGCATCGGAAGGCCAATCAGGGCGAAACCGAGCGACCAAAGGAAGCTTCTTCGCGCGCCGTGCCGTGCTGCGATCCGTCCCGCAGCCGGCGTCGTTATCATCGACGGCAAGAACACGAAATAGACAAGGCCGAGCGCCATGGGCGAAAGAGCGATCGGCGGCGCGGCTAGTACAAAATTGACGTAGGTGAAGACGCCTATGAACGCGAACAAGATCAGAAAGCCGATGCCGAAGCTGATTTTGAGGCATCCGTTGGCGAGGTGATCTGATATGATCAAAAAGGGCGATCTCGCAGCCTCCGCACCGCTTTTGATCGGGCGCGCGCTTTTCAGCGACAAATACGCAACAACAGCGCCCGTGAGGTTGAGTGCGGCGAAGAAGATGAAATTCGCGGAAACGCCGAGCCCTTCAGTGATGCTCCCGGAAATTAACCGCCCGACGAGATTGCTCGCGACGACGCCGGTCACATAAGCTGCAAGCGCGGTCGCCGACTGCTCCGCCGTGCAGCGCTCCGCAAGATAAGTCATGGTGAGCGAAAACGCCGTCACCATGAATACGCCCTGGACAATGCGCAGTGCGGTGAAGATGGCAAGGTCAGGCGCAAAGGCGAGCGCCATCGTTGGAACAGAAAGCGCTGCGAGGCTGGCCCAGATTCCGGTGCGGCGATTAATCTTGCCGCCAATGAAGACGATCGCCGCCCCCGCGATCGCCATCCCGAAAGTAGATGCGTTCACTGCGATGCCTATCGCAGAGGGCGACGCCTCAAATCGTGCCGCAAGCGAAGGTAAAATCGCCTGCGCCGCAAATAGATCGACGAGCGTCAAGAACCCGATAAGACAGACAATTACGGCGGTTCCGTCAACGCGCATTCGCGGCGCGGACGTGATCGATTCTGTCACCGACTTGATCCTTCCAACAGGCATAAATCGAATGGACGCCGCGCCATTTGAGGAGAGAGGCGGCGCAGCGTCCATCCTGCGGCAAACGAAAGCGGCCCAGCCGCGGGGTACGGCGCGCCAGGAGGGCGAAGGCGCGCCGATCGGTATTAGAAAACAGCTATCTCAGCTATTCGTCGTGCTTTACGTCAGCGGCAAAAAGAACGGCCGGCTCTGTGCCTTCATTCTTCCACCAGTGCATAAGACCTTTGACCTCTTTCGAAATTTCGCCGGCCTTGTGGGTTACGCCGACGCTGCAGTCGCTCCGGAATTCGGTGATTTCGCCAGAAGCGGTGAGGATCAGCGCCGGACGGTCCGTGTGATCGTGCCACGGCACTACACCGCCCGGCTGAATGACAAGCTTGCGAAAGCGCAGCCGACGATCATCGAAGCCTGCAATCTCCTGACCGAGGTCAATCGACGACAACTCCTCGTCTGTTACGTCCTTTGGCATTGTCTCGCCGCTTGCGCGCGCGCCGGCTTTCATCTTTTCTGCGGGACATTCGCCCGCGTGGGCGACCGACGCAGAGAAAACCAGCGCCGCACCTATGGCCGCGCCGACGCTTAACCTTGCCAGTGAATTTGCTGCGAAAATCATTAGTCTCTCCTTTTGACTGTTTTGGCTGCGATCTGACCGCCGCAGCATTTTTGAAGACGCTGCTTAATTACGCCCGCAGCCGCTCAAGCAGAATTTGAATAAAGTCATGGGTTCAATGCTGACTGCGCATCGTCGGCGCGCTTGGCCAAGCACAGGCAACGCCTCCATCGCCTGTATTTTTGACCGACGCGGCGGGCGTTCGCATCCGAAAGTGAAGGATCAGTATCGGTGGCGGTTACTCCGCTAGTCGCCGCTTTCTCTTCAGTTCTCGATTTCGTGATCCTTGTCAGCGACGGAATCGTAAGCGTTCGTACGTTTAAACCCAAATGCCCTGCGGCAGGCGCTCGCAGGGTCTTTAATGAGCACTAGTTGCGCTTTTTTGGGTTGATTTGTGCGGACGTGATGTTGAAACTTTTATCGGCTAGGCTTTTTAAGTCGCCCCACTCGGCGGCGAGTAGCGAGTTTGTAATGGCGTCCTCGGGGTTTTCTTTAAGGCTTGCCGCCTTTGGCGCGGTCGCGTTCACGCTGATCGGGGTCGTCGCAGGCGTCTCGATCCGCCCCGTTTTCAATAGTGCGGACCGTCAGACCGCTGCGGCGCAAAGCCCTGGCGGCGGCGCATCGGCGCAGGGACGAGGCCAGCGAGGAGGGCAATCGGGGGGACCGCGCGGCGGCGCAATGCTTCCAGCGATTACGGTCGCGGCGGTGGAAACATCCACGGTCGAAAAGCGCATCGATGCGATCGGCGCCAGCCGCTCAGCCAAATCGGTGACCCTTATTGCGGAAGCGACCGGCCTCGTTAAAGAAGTCAGGATCAAATCAGGTCAGAAAGTCGCCGCAGGCGATCTCCTCTTACAGATCGACGATTCCGAACAGCGTTTTGCGCTGACGCGTTTGAAGTCGCAGTACCCAATCGCAAAAGCGAATGCGGAGCGTTACGCGGATCTTCTGAAAAACAACGCCGCGTCAAGGCTTGAAACAGAAGCGGCGTTCAACGCCTATAAGGCGATCGAAGCGGAACTGAAGGCGGCCGAATTCGCCGTCAGCCAGCGTACGATCCGCGCGCCGTTTGCGGGCGTCGTCGGATTAACCTCGATAGAGCCCGGGGATTATATCCGCGCGGGCGAAGTCGCAACGACGATCGACGATCTTTCAGCCCTCGTCATTGAATTCACGGTGCCTCAGGAATCGGCGGGCGACGTGAAACCCGGCCAAATGGTTAAGGCCGTGCTTGCGTCTTCGCAGGGTGAAAGCGTTGAGGGTGAAATCACGGCGGTTGACAGCCGTGTCGATGCTGTCTCGCGCACGCTCAAGGTCGAGGCGTCGTTCGCAAATGAAGGCGGCGCGCTCCTACCGGGCGCCACCTATGCGGTGACGACGACAAACGCGGGCGCGCCTGCATTGTCGATGCCTGGCCTTGCGGCTCAGTGGGACCGCACGGGCGCTTATGTCTGGAAACTCGATGAAACCGGCGCCGCACTCCGGGTCGGCATCCGCATTCTGCAGCGGCGGGGCGACATCGTCGCAGCCGAGGGCGACCTGAAGCCGGGCGATCTTGTGATCGTCGAAGGCTCCGACAGGGTGCGGCCCGGCATGCAGTTTCCAGATTCAGTGTCGGGCATCGCGCTCTCCGATCAATCGGCGGCCGGCTGACCATGACAGAGTTTGACCGCAATTCCGATCCATCGCAGGCGAGCGGCGGCTTCATCGCGTCGCTGATCAAGCGGCCGATCCTGTCGATGGTCATCAACATGATCATCGTGCTCGCGGGGCTTGCCGCTCTGTTCGGCGTTGAAGTGCGCGAGCTTCCCGATGTCGACAATCCGGTCGTGACCATCGATACGCGCTATCCCGGCGCGACCGCCGAGGCGATTGACGCCGAAGTGACGTCGATCATCGAGAATGCGGTCTCGCAAGTCGACGGCATCGCTTCGATCTCGTCGTCATCGTCGCGCGAGCGCAGCCGCGTCGTCGCGGAGTTTTCCCCGAGCGTCGATATCAATGTCGCGGCGACCGACGTGAAGAACGCTGTCTCGACGGTAACAGGCCGCCTCCCTGAAGATGTCGATGAGCCGACTGTCGTCAAAGCGGATAACGATTCCCAACCGGTTATGCGGCTTGCCATTTCTTCTGCGGATATGGCGCCCGCCGATCTCGCCGATCTTGTTGAAGACGTTATTGCGCCGCGCATTCAGGCGGTTGAAGGCGTCGCGCAGGCGCAAGTCTACGGTCAAAAAAGGCGCGCGGTAAGGGTCAGGATCATGCCGGCCTCGCTCGCTGCGCGCGGTCTTTCCGTTGAAGATCTGGCGCGCGCGGTCGCCGCGGCTTCGCAAAGCGCGCCTGCGGGACGCCTTAGAAACGCGTCGCAGGAAATCGTCATCCGAGCCGAAACGCCGGCGACGACGCCGGAGGACGTTGCGAATTTGCGCCTCAATGACCAGACGCGCATTGGCGATGTCGCACTCGTCGAATGGGGATTTGAAGACGCCGCAGCGACTGCGCGCGTCAAAGGCGTTTCTGGGATCGGCATCGGCGTGCTGCGTCAGGCGCAGTCGAACACGGTCGCCGTATCGAAGGGCGTCAAGGCGGCGGTTGCGGAATTGACGGAAAGCCTGCCATCTGGCGTCAATGTCGACGTGACAACGGACGATTCCATCTTCATCGAGCGCTCGATTGAAGAGGTTTTGACGAGTCTTGTCCTGTCGACTGTCATCGTCATCGGCGTCATCTTCGTCTTTCTCGGATCCTTGCGGGCGACGATCATTCCGGCGGTCGCCATTCCGGTCTCTTTGATCGGCACGCTCGCCGCGATCTATCTCGCCGGATTTTCGATCAACATCCTGACGCTTCTTGCGCTGGTCATGGCGACGGGGCTGGTCGTCGATGACGCTATCATCGTCACCGAGAATATCGAGCGTTGGAAACAGGGCGGCGCCGGAAAGCGCGCCGCCGCCGTGCTCGGCACGCGCGAGATCGTGTTCGCCGTCATTGCGACGACGGCGACGCTCGCCGCAGTTTTCGTGCCGATTTCGTTCTTGCCGGGACAGGCGGGCCAGCTCTTTTCCGAATTTGGATTCGTCCTCGCGTTCTCTGTGCTGATCTCTTCATTCGTCGCCTTGACGCTCTGTCCGATGCTGTCAATCCGCCTCGGCCGCAACGTGAAGCCTGGAAAGGAGGCGGGAACCGGCCCGTTCCGGGTCTTCGCCCGGATTTACCGTGGTTTTCTGGCTCTCGTCCTCGCCGTTCCGTTGATTCCTGTCGGCGCGTCGCTGGCGTTCCTTTTCGCCGCGATTGCGGCCTATGCGACCTTGCCGCGCGAATTGACGCCGACGGAAGACAGGGGCCGCGTGTTCGTTTCGATCTCGGGGCAGGAAGGATCGACGTTCAATTTCATCGACGACAAAGTGCGCCTCGTCGAAGAGGTTTTGAAACCCTATCTCGATCGCGGCGTCGCCACGAACATGATTTCAATCAACGCGTTCGGCGGCAGTTTCGCTTTCGCGGGCATTGTCCTCAAGGATTGGGACGAGCGCGAGGAAACGCAGCAGCAGCTTGAAGCGGAGTTGCGTCCCCAGCTTGCCGCCATACCAGGCATCACCGCCTCGACGCGCAGCGGCAATAGCCTCGGGATCAGAGGCGGCGGGCAGGGCCTCCAGTTCGCCGTGCTCGGCGACGATTATGAAACGACGCTGGCGGCCGCGGAAAAGCTCGCGGCCGAGATGGCGAAGTCGCCGCTATTCACCGATGTCAGGCCGAATTTTCGCTTCTCCCGGCCGCAGATAACGGTTTCTGTCGACCGCGAGGCGGCCGCGCTTTTAGGCGTGCCGGCGTCGGCCGTCACGACGACGCTCGCCGCCATGTCGGATGAATTTCGCGCAGCGGAAATCTTCGTCGGCGACAACATCATCAACGTCTATCTCTCGGCGGGCGGTGCGCCGGTCGACGATCCGACCGATCTCGCCAACCTGCTCGTCAGGACGCGCACCGGCGCCTACGTTCCGCTGACTTCAGTCGCGACCGTGACTGAATCTCCGGTCGCCTCGACGCTCTCGCGGGAACAACGCCGGCGCGCGGTTCCTGTGTCTGCGACATTTGCCGAAGGCGTAAGGCTAGGCGACGCGATCGACGCGATGCGCGCCGCCTCTGCAACCGCGCTCGATGGAAATATGTCGACTGTTCTCCTCGGCGAAGCGCGCGTTCTCCAGCAGTCGAGCGACTCATCGCTCATCGTGTTCGCTTTTGCGGGCCTCATCGTTCTTCTCGTACTCGCCGCGCAATTTGAAAGCTTCATTTCGGCGTTCATCATTATGCTGACGGTTCCGTTCGGACTTGCGGCCGCCGTGTTCGCAATCCAGCTGACGGGCGGATCGCTCAACTATTACAGCCAGATCGGCCTCGTGCTCCTCATCGGCATCATGGCGAAGAACGGCATCTTGATCGTCGAATTCGCCAACAAGCGGCGCGACGAAGGCGCCTCCGTGCGCGAGGCGATCCTTGACGCCTCGATGACGCGTTTGCGCCCTGTTCTGATGACGGCGCTGTCGACCCTTCTTGGCGGTCTTCCGCTCATTCTCGGATCGGGCGCAGGCGCTGAATCGCGCGCCGCGCTTGGCTGGGTGATCTTCGGCGGACTTGGATTCGCAACGATTTTCACGTTGTTCCTGACACCGGTGACGTTCCTCGCTCTCGCAGGATTCTCAAAACCGCGCGCGGCGGAAGCAGGGCTTCTCGCCAAGGAGCTGGAAGCTGCCAGGCGCTGATCCGCTTGCGCCAAATCAGATGGAACGCGCACTGACGGCATGTTACGTTCATGCTTGGTAATAGATCTCAGGGGCAGCAATGATGAGGGCGGTGTCGATTGGCGCTTCGTTAGTTGCAATGTTGGGCGCATTGCCGCCCGCTGGCGCAGAGCATGTGAAGATGAGCGGAAAGGACGCTTCCCGTCTTGGGAGTTACGAACCCGTTGGCCTGCGTCTCGCATGTTTGGATCGAGTGGGCGGCGACATAAAGAAATTTTACCCGATAGACAATCATCACATCATTTTCTTCATGACCGACGGCCGGATTTTCATCGGCGAAACCCTCGAGTCGGAGCGGTGTCGAGGTCTCAAGAACGCCAGAGGATATCATCTCGAACACAAGGGCGAAGCAGCGATTTGTGCAGGCGACGAGATTGTTGGCGAGTCGGGCAGCGCAGGCGGCTATTCCGGCGAGAAATACGTTGGCGGAACATCGCGCTCGCATCGTTGCGAGTTCACGGCATTCCAGGAAGTGCGTGTGCGCGATTCGTCGAACTAACGAGGAGGGTCGACTTTCCGAGCAGGACGGTCGATACAGGCGGTGTCCACGTATCGCCGGAACTCTCATGCCAAAAGCGCCTATCCGCCTCTATCTCGTCGATGGCTCCGGCTACATCTTTCGCGCCTATCACGCGCTGCCGCCGCTGACGCGCAAGTCGGACGGCCTACCTGTCGGCGCGGTCGCCGGCTATTCAAACATGCTCTACAAACTCCTTGCGGACATGACAGACGAGCATGAGCCGACGCACCTTGCGGTGATTTTCGATCATTCCGGAAAGAGCTTTCGCAATGAGATTTATCCGGAGTACAAAGCTCATCGCCCGCCGGCGCCGGAAGATCTCGTCCCGCAATTCCCGCTCGTTCGCGACGCAACGCGCGCATTCAACGTGCCGTCAATCGAGCTTGAGGGTTATGAGGCGGACGACCTGATCGCCTCCTATGCGCGGGCAGCGGTCGATGCCGGCGGCGAATGCGTCATCATTTCCTCTGACAAGGATCTGATGCAACTGGTCAGCGACAAAGTCGCACTGTTCGACACAATGAAGAACAAGCGGATCGGGCGCGATGAGGTGATCGAGAAATTCGGCGTGCCGCCGGAAAAAGTCATCGAGGTGCAAGCGCTCGCCGGCGATTCCGTCGATAACGTCCCTGGCGTTCCCGGCATCGGAATAAAGACCGCTGCGCAGCTCATCGATGAATATGGCGATGTTGAAACCCTATTGGCGCGCGCTTCTGAAATAAAACAGAACAAACGGCGCGAGAATATCATCGAATTCGCCGAAGCCGCGCGCATATCGAAGCGACTCGTCACGCTAAAGCTTGATGCGCCGCTGCCCGAGCCGCTCGAAGATCTCAAAATACGCCCGCTCGATATCAATCTTCTGACGCCGTTCTTGCGGATGATGGAATTCTCGACGCTGCTGCGCCGCGTCGATAGCGATCACGGCGCGGCGCCGGTTCAAGACAAGAAAGCGGACGCCGCCGGATCCGTGCAGAATTTCGCAGCGCCAGCGGCGTCGCCCGGCGCTTATGAAACAATTTTCGATGACGCGGTTCTGAAGCGCTGGATCGCGTCTGCATATGAGCGCGGCGTCGTCGCGGTCGACACGGAAACTGACAGTCTTGACGCCATGGGCGCGGGGCTTGTCGGCATATCGCTCAGCGTCGAGGCGGGCCGCGCTTGTTATATTCCGCTCGCGCATGGCGCAAAGGGCCTCGCTTTTGACGACGCTGAAACGTCAAAACAGATGCCGGCCGCCGCCGCGCTGAAACTCCTGAAACCGCTGCTTGAAGATACGTCCATCCTGAAGGTTGGACAGAATTTCAAATACGACATGCACGTCTTCGCGCGGCACGGAATTACCGTAGCGCCGATCGACGATACGATGCTGATTTCCTACGCGCTTGATTGCGGCGTCGGCGGCCATGGCATGGACGAACTTGCCAAGCGTTGGCTCCAGCATGACACGATAAAATTTTCAGACGTCACCGGCAGCGGAAAGAATCAAAAGACATTCGATGAAGTCGCGATCGACAAGGCGACGCAATATGCGGCGGAAGACGCCGACATAACGTTACGCCTCCACCAGCATCTGAAGCCGCGCCTAGCATCGGAAGGAAAGGCAACTGTCTACGAAACGCTCGAACGTCCGCTTGTGTCGGTCATTCACGCGATGGAACGAGAAGGCGTCAAAATCGATCCGTCGGTGCTGATGCGGCTTTCCGCTGATTTTGCGCAACGAATGGCGATGCACGAGGCGGAGGCGCATAAGCTCGCAGGCGGCGCTTTCAATATGGGCTCGCCGAAGCAGATTTCCGAGATCCTGTTCGAGCGTCTCGGTCTTCCGGGCGGCAAAAAGACGGGAACGGGCGCATGGTCGACGTCGGCCGACATTCTGGAAGAGCTTGCCGCAGACGGCCATGAATTGCCGCGCGCGATCTTGAACTGGCGCGGACTGGCGAAACTGAAATCAACCTATACGGATTCGCTGCCCGCCGCGATCAACAGGGAAACAGGGCGCGTTCACACGTCCTATTCGCTCGCGGCGACAACGACCGGGCGCCTCGCCTCGACCGACCCCAATCTGCAGAACATCCCGATACGGACGGAAGACGGACGCAAGATTCGCACCGCTTTCGTGCCTGAAAAGGGCAATGTCCTCGTCTCGGCGGACTATAGCCAGATCGAGCTGAGACTTCTCGCGCATATCGCGGATCTGAAATCAATGAAGGCGGCATTCGCCGACGGCGTCGACATTCACGCGATGACAGCGTCGGAAATGTTCGGCGTGCCGGTCGAGGGAATGGACCCGATGGTGCGGCGTAAAGCCAAGGCGATCAATTTCGGCATCATCTACGGAATTTCTGCGTTCGGTCTCGCCAACCAGCTGGGAATCGAGCGCGGCGAGGCAAAAGCCTATATCGACAGTTATTTCGAAAAATTTCCCGGCATTCGCAAATACATGAACGACACGATCGCCAGTGCAAAGAAGGCGGGATTTGTCGAGACGATATTCGGCCGCCGCACCTATGTAGGAGGCATCAACGACAAAAATCCGGCGATGCGCGGCTATGCGGAACGTCAGGCGATCAATGCGCCAATCCAGGGCGCCGCCGCCGACGTCATTCGCCGGGCGATGATCAGAATGCCGGCGGCGCTAAGACAAACGCGGCTGTCGGCGAAAATGCTGCTTCAGGTGCATGACGAACTCGTCTTCGAGTGCCCTAAAGCGGAGGCAGAGAAAACGATCGAAGTTGCCCGAGAGGTGATGGAGAGCGCGCCCCATCCGGCCGTCGAAATTTCAGTGCCGCTCGTTGTCGAGGCGCGAGCCGGAAACAACTGGGACGAAGCGCATTAATTGATCTGTGATCGGTCGGGGTCGCGTGCGTCGATGTCGTCGGGATCGCGGCAGTCGATCGTTCGACGATCACATAAGCGTGGTCGAAGAATATGCAGCCCATCGGGAATGGCGAACGTTTCACCGGTTGTCGGCTTGTATTTTCATCAGCGCCATGGAGCCCTCTCGACCGAGAAAGCAAGGTGATCCATGAGGCGGATGATCGGAGTTTGCGGCGCCGTGCTGGCTATATCGGCGCAGCCCGCGCGGGCTGAGCTCAATGTCAAAGTCGGCGCCGCAGACATCATATGGTCGAACGCCTATGGGAGCGCTGGCGAGGACTGGATCAATGACATCGTCACGACCGAAGAGGGCGGTTTTCTCGCCGTCGGTTTTCTCAATCGAGTTGATGGCGGCGCGCCGAGCGACTGGCGCGCGTTAGCGAGCAAATTCGATGCCGACGGCGCCGTTTCGTGGACAAGGGAATTTGGCTTGGGCGGCGCGATCGACGCCTTTTGGACGGCGAGAGAGCGCGAAGACGGCGCTTTCGCCTTGGGCGGACTGACGACACGCGTCGGGCCGGGCGGCATTAACGCCTATGTCGCCATAATTGCCTCTGACGGCGCAATCTTGAAAGAGAACGGGTACGGGACGGCAGGCTATGATCGCATTACCGGTATCGCGCCTACCGCCGATGGGTTCATCGGCGCCGGCCACGCGGAAGGGATCGACGGACGCGACGTTTTCCTGATCGGGCTCGATGCGAACGGCGTTGAAATCTGGCGGCGCGTTTTCGCGGAAAAAGGATCAAACGGCGCCTTGTACGTTGAACCCGCGGGCGACGGCTCTTTTATCGTCGCGGGCGGGACGTCTCCGGAAGGCGTGGCTGACCTTCTCGTGATGAAAGTTGATGCGCGTGGCGAAGTGATCTGGCGGCGCGCAATCGGGGAGCCGCTGACTGATGAGATAAACCATGGGCTTGTCGCGCTTCGAGACGGGCGCATCGTGCTTGCGGGTTACACGAACAGCTGGGGCGCTGGCGAGCACGATTTGATGCTCGCGATCCTCAGCGCTGACGGCGACATACTCAGCATCGAGACAATCGGCGGCGAAGGAGATGAACGGGCGCGATCGCTCAAAGCCGACAGCGACGGGAAGCTTTGGATCGTCGGCCACACTTCGAGCGCAGGTAGCGAAGAGGAAGCGATTCTCGTCGGCGCGGCTGCGGATGGAAGCTTCGATGAGGGCGTCATCATCCTAGGCGGAGAGGGCGCCGACGTCGCTTCCGCCTTGCTGCCGCTCGCTGGCGGCGATATCCTGATCGGCGGCTACATGGGTCGAAACGGCGCGCCGCCGGATGCTTATGTTATGCGATTAAGAAACGTTCGCCTTAAGGCGGCCCCCGGCTTCAAGACGACGAAAGTTCGCTGACGCACGCCTAAAGCGGGCGCTCCGCCGGGAGTAGCGGCGCTGCGGGTTCAAGCGTGATCTCAAGCCGGCGATTGCCCGGGGCGTACGGATCTTCCGGATAGAGCGGGTCGGCTTCGCCCTTGCCCGTGACGCCTGCGATGCGGTTGGCGGGTAGGCCGGCTTTCTCCATAACGCGCCGAGCGGCGTTCGCTCTCTCTGCGGTCAAATCGAACGGCGAATAGGATCCTGCGCCCGAGGCGTCGGCATGCGCGTCGATGAAGATGCGGTTGGCGAGCGGCTTTAATGCGCGCGCGGTCTCTTCGAGCAGCGCCTTTGCATCCGCCGTCGGCTCGCTGCCGCCGGGTTCGAACATCGCGCGCCCTGCCGTGTCCACAAGCAGCACCTGCAGGCCGTCATCCGTGAGGTTGATTGTGATCGCGTCGTTAGCGTCCTTTGCGATCGGACGCATCAATATCGCCTGCTCGAGTTTTTCCTTCACCGCCTCGAAGCGACGACGGTCGTCGGCTGCCTGCTGGTGCGCGCCATGCGCTCCGTCCATGCCTGAGGCGGGAAGGGCCGACAGCGTTTTGGTGAGGCCTTGTCCGGACGGCTTAGCAGTCGGCAGGATAGAAGCCGGCTGACGCGCTTCGGGAACCCCGTCAAGTCTCACGTCGCCCGCATAACGGCGCTCTTCAGTGACGCCAAACGCTTCGCGGATCGAACCCGCGACTACTTGCATCTTCACTTTGTCATGCACGGAAAACGAAACGATCATCACGAAAAAAGTGACGAGCAGCGTCATCAGGTCGGCGAAGGTGATCAGCCATGACGCGGATGGGCGTTTGCGGCCCCTGGCTGACGAAATGGCGCTCACGCGACAGCGCTCGCAAAGGCCCCGCGCGCCTTCTCTGGAAGATAGACAATCAGCATATCGGTGATCGCGTCCGGCGAGCGGCGCTCGGCGACCTGGCAAAGGCCGTCAATGATCAGCGAGAGATTGGTTTCCTGAACGTCGAGTTTCGAGGCGAGTTTGTCGGCGATCGGGAGCGCCAGCACATATGCGATAAGCGCGCCGTAAAGCGTCGTCAAAAGCGCGATCGCCATTGCGGGGCCGATGGTTGAGGGATCGTCCATCGTCGAAAGCATTTTGACGAGGCCGACGATGGTCCCGATCATGCCGAACGCAGGCGCTGCTTCGCCGATCGCGCGAAAGATCTTTTCACCATCGACGAGGCGTTTGATTTCGAGCTCGCGCTCGCGCGTCAGCTGCGCGCGCAAATGATCCGTCGACAGGCCGTCCGCGATCATCTGTTTGCCGCGGGCGAGGAAGGGATCGGAAACAGGCGTCCGCTCAAGGCCCATCGGACCCTGACGGCGCGCAACCTGCGCGAGGCCGCGAAGTTCTTCAAGAAGGTCGCCCGCGCTCTTTGCCTGATCGAAAAGCGCTGTCCGTGCGCCGGTGACGACGGCGTTTGCGACATCGTCGACCGGAAAGCGAAGAACCGTCGCCGCAGCTGCGCCGCCGACGACAATCAGGAAGCTCGGCATGTTGAGAAAAACGATTACCGAGCCCGACATCACGATGGCGAGCCCAACGACGAATAAGCCGGCGACAATCCCGCCGACAGTGGCCAAGTCCATGCGCATGAACAAAACGTCCCTCACTTGCAGGGAACCATAGTCGACAACGCGTAAAGACGACGCTTAAGCCTTGTCTAAAATTGGGGGCGTTGACGCGAGCAGCCTTTAGGACTCGTTAAGGAACGCATGAGTAAAGCGCGCAACCTGGCCGCAACGGCGCAAGCTTAATGAACCAGGCGCGGTCTTCCGGCGATTGACGCGATGCGTCACGGCCCGTGATGAATAGTCAAATTGCTTATCCTGCCGCCGGCCGCTCATCAAAGCGTCGAGCTGTATACTTACGTATAAAACAAGATCGAACGGAGCTGCCCCTGTGTTAACCCCAGTTAACCCCAGGGTCCTTTTTGCTGCATTTCAAACGGCGAAGTCTCGCCGCCCAGCTGCGGGTTTCGCCCGCGCCCCGCCATCGCCATCAGTTTGTCGATGCGGTTTTGCGTCGCCGGGTGCGTTGAAAAGAGATTGTCCGCTCCGCGACCGGAAAGCGGATTGACAATCATCAGCTGACCCGTCTCGGGGTGCATTTCCGCCGTTTCGTTCGGGATGCGCGCGGCGCCGTGGGAAATCTTTGCAAGGGCGGAGGCGAGCGCCTGCGGGCGGCCGCAGATTTCGGCGCCGATGCGATCCGCCTCATATTCGCGTCCTCTGCTGATCGCCATCTGGACGAGACCGGCGGCGAGCGGCGCCAGGAACATCAGGGCGATGGCGCCGATAAGATTGCCGCCATTGTTGCGGTTGCCGCCGAAGAACATCGCAAAATTGGCGAGCGTCGTGATCGCGCCTGCAAGGGTTGCCGTCACGGTCATCGTCAGCGTATCGCGGTTTTTCACATGCGCGAGTTCATGCGCCATAACCCCGGCGATTTCATCTTCCGTCAGCATGCGCAAGAGGCCTGTCGTTGCGGCAACGGCGGCGTTTTCGGGGTTTCGTCCTGTCGCAAACGCGTTCGGCTGGTCGGAATTAATGATCGTGATTTTCGGGCGCGGCAGGCCAGCGCCATCCGCGAGATGCTCGACGATTTCTGCATAGCGGCGCACGGCGCCTGACGGGTGCGAGCGATCGACGATCTCGGCGCGATACATCCGCAGGACGATCTTGTCCGCGTTCCAGTAGGCGAAGAGGTTGGACGCGGCCGCAACCGCGAGCGCCAGCAGCATCCCGCCTGCGCCGCCAAGCGCGAAGCCGATTGCGCCGAACAACGCGGTCAAGGCGGCGAGCAGAATATAGGTGCGAAGGTGACTCATTCTTTTCCTATTTTACCGATCAACGAGCGTCCTATATGTGAACGCGGAAAAGGCCGTTCAATATGACCGATACCCCGTCCGATCTAACGCCCGAAGGCGCAGCGCCTGGCGCCGTCCTGACGCCCGCCGCGAGGCGCGCGCTGGAGGAGGCTGCCATTCGCCGGAAGGTTGGGCGCAAAGCGTCTTCCCCGGAAACCGGCGGCCCTTCAGGTCTGGAGCCGACCCGGTACGGCGATTGGGAACGTAAGGGCCGCGCCGTAGATTTTTGACGGCGATGTCGGCGCCTATTGCGGACTAAACAACGAACGTGCAATCGACACACGTAATGGTTGTGATACGTAATATTATTCTACCATTGATGGCTGTTTCCAGCATCGCCCAAACGGCGGGTGCGAGTAGCGATATCGCCGGACCGGTTGAGGCCGTTGTCGAACGGGTCGTCGATGGCGACACAATTCGGGTATCTGCGAAGATCTGGGTCGATCAGCAGGTGTCGGTCTCGGTGCGACTAAAAGGCGTCGACGCTCCTGAGCTGTTTCGTCCGCAATGCGAAGGAGAGCGTGCGCTCGCCCGCAAGGCGAAGAGCATTGTCGAGGCGTTGATCGGCGGCGGCGTCCTGCTGCGGGAAATTGAACATGACAAATATGGCGGGCGCGTCGTCGCAAGGCTGGAGACAGCAGGCGGCGTCGATATCGGCGCCGCGCTGCTCGCCGAACGCCTTGCGACGAAAATCGGAACGCCCGATTCATGGCGCCTGTAACGAGAAAGCAATCAGCGGTAGAATGTTGTTTCGGCGCCGGTGAAATCCCACGGCTCAGGCAGGTCGATACAACGCATCGCATCGCCGCGCGCTTCAATCCGCATCAGCGGCGCCGCGTCGCCTGTCTCGATCGCCAGCAAAACGACCGCGTTGATCCTCGGGCCGACGAAATTGGCGCGCAGACCCTCATAGCAATAGGTCTCTCCAGAGCGCACTTTGTCGAAAGCGGCGTTGATGCGCCCATCGCCTTGATCGAAGGTGAGAAAATCGCGCGAGGCTTCTTCGCGCGCTTCTTCAAGCATCGGATTGAGGCCGACCATATCTGCATTCAAAGAACGAACGCGGCCATGCAACGCGAAGATCATGCGCTCGGGATCGATCGCGTCGGGTGCAAGAGCGATCGCGCTGACTTTCGAAGTGCGTCCGTTGTGCGAGGCGTCGGTGAACCATGCGCCTTGCGCAGCGCCTGGAACGTCAACGAGCGCCGTGCGACAGGCGTTTTCGCCTTTCGCGCGCCGCATGCCCCATGCGTCGCCGAGCTTTGACTTCCATTCCTTGGCGAGATCCGCCGGAAAATAATCAAGCGGGCATTGCAGCCGACTGACGTCGCTCGCAATCGCTTCGAGGATCGCGGGCGGCGCTGAGATTGCGGCGCCTTCGACGAACGCGTTGTTCTGATACCGTTCCGGCCGTTCGAGCGGCGCCGGCGGCGCATTGCGGTCTTCCAGAATGACGTCGAAACCGTCGGCGGCGCCGATCTTTTCGCCCTGCCGCACACGGATCATCGTTTTCGCGGCGAGGTGATCGGGTCCGCCGATTTCATGAAAATTCGCAAGCCCGCCTGCGCGCGCAATAAGCGACGGCTCGATCTCGTCGAGATCGTCATAGCCTACCGTGACGCTGTCGCAGACTACGAAGCGGATATTCCAGCTTTCGCGCGCGGCCCCGCCGTCGGCGTCGCGAATGGTGCGCCGTTCAATGGCGACAACGTCCGATTTAGCCGGCGCCAGCGCCGACGTGG
>JBGSLM010000052.1:0-11829 GCA_041740755.1 Parvularculaceae bacterium
GCCCGCCGTCGCCGCGACAATGACGGCGCCGGTGCCGGCAAAGGGACCGAACAGAAAGCCGCCGAAAATCGTCAGGGCGGAGGCGCCAGGAAAAGAAATTGCTGTGGACGCCGCATAGGCGAGAATAAACACGCCGACCGCTGCCGGAAAATTCGCTTCGACCTGAGCGCGCAAGAACTCGCGGTTCTCCCGCAGGGTCTCGATCGTGAAGAAACGATCAAGGTGAAACGCGAAGAAGGCGGCGAGCGCAAGGAGAATGATTGCGGCGGGAGCAAGCCGCTTGAAAAGGCTCGGCGCGCCCGCCTTCGACGGGGCCGGCGTCGCCACTGTCACGCTGTCATTTCGCATCGTTCAATGTCCAGTCATAATCGTATTTGGCGATATCGCGAGCGCCCTTCAGGCGTTCGGCGAGCCCCGGCGCCGCGTAGCGCGACAAATGGTCGATGACGCCTTGCTCCGAACCGCCGAAGTCTTCGGCGAACCATTGGTAAATCGACGAAACGATCAGGCGGCCCCGTTCATCGAAACGGGCGCCGCGCGGATGATTGATGTAGTCCCGCGCGGCCTGATCGAGCGTTTGATCAAGATTGTTTCCCGTGAAAGGGATGGCTCGCAGGTTCGGGCATCCGATCGACGCGCAATTGACCGCGTAATGCGCGCGGGGATCCTTGAACGCCGGGCGAAGGATGCCGTGTTCAATGTCATCAAGCGTCAACGCCTCGCCTTGCACGGTGACGACGACCATTTTCCACGGTCCGATCGCGAGCAAGGACGGTTTTATGTCGCGAATGCTCTTGACGGGATAATGATCGAGAATGAGATCGACGGTCAGGGCGTTGTAGAGGTTCGCCCAATAGGCGAACGCCTCGCCTTTGCTAAGCGCCGTCGAGTCCGCGCTCGCAAGTTTGGCAATGTAAGCGTCAAGGCGCCGCCGGTCCTCGGCGCTGACCGTGCCGTAACGAACGCGATTGACGCCGTCCGCCGCCGCTTCCTCGACATACGCGCCAAGAAATGCGCCCCAGGCTGAGTGGTCGATGCGAGCGTCGCTCATATCATTCCATTTGGCGAATTTTGCGAGGTCCGCCGCCATTGCGCTCGGAACAGCGGCCGCCACCATCAGCACGGCAGCTGCAAGTCGAAGTAGCTTGATCATCGGAGTATTGTCCTTTTCGTCGATGAGGCGACTCGAGGCGTCTCCGCCCGCAGGCGGCGCGGCTGCGCCGGATGTCGACATAGGTTCATGTAAGCCGGTCCTTGATGATGTCGCCGACGCGCAGCGCATTGGCGATGCAGGTGAGCGCCGGATTGACCGCGGCGCTTGAGACGAACACGCTGGTGTCGGCGACATAGAGATTCTCGATCTCATGAGCGCGGCAATCAGAGTTGACGACAGAGGACTTTGGATCGTCTCCCATTCTAAGCGTGCCGCACTGATGCGCCGTGCCGTAAATCGGCAGCACGCCGTCGAGCCGCGCTTCATAGCCGCGAACGCATCGGCAAAGGCGACCGGCGCGCGTCATATAATGGTGGAATCGGCTGATTAGCCGTTTATGCGCCGCCAAATTATTGAACCAATAATCGACTCGGATCTGGCCGTTTCGATTCAGCCGAATGCGGTTGCGCTGTTCGGGAAGGTCTTCCGTCATAACGAGGAAAGCGAGCGCGCGGTCGCCGAGCGCGGAGGCGAATTCCTTCGGGATCAACCATGCCGGAATGCGGTTGCCGATCTGGCCGCGCAACACGTCGCCATGGAGATATTCAAGCAGCTGAACGTGGCCCATGGGGAAGTCGAACCCTCCGTCAGGATCGCCCCAGTACCAGTCGTTGATCGCCATGGTCTTCGGAAAATCCGTCTTGACCTTGGTCGGGGCAACAGTGAGCGAGGCCGATCCCGTATGGAACATGTAGTTGCGGCCGACCTGATCGGAGCCGTTCGCGAGGCCGTTCGAATGCTTGCCGTTGGCGGAGGCGAGCAGAATCGCTGCTGAATTGATCGCGCCGGCCGCAAGGACGACGATGTCGCCCTTGACGCGGCGTTCGCCGTCCGGCGTCTGATAGACGACCGATGAAATCGTTCGTCCTCCGCGATCGGTCTCGAGTTTCGTCACTTTAGCGCGGGTGACAAGCTCGACATTGGAATGGGTCCGCGCGCGCGCGACCATTTTCCTGCCATCCGACTTCGCTTCGCGAAGGCAAGGATATCCGCCGCAGGTTCGGCAGCGGATGCAGGGGCTCTTCTGATGCTCTGCGTCGTTGCGCTCGACCGCGACCGGCATCTCGAAGGGATGAAGGCCGAGCGTCGTCAACTGGCTCTTGAGACGTGCAATCTCCGGGTCATGCGTGAGCGCCGGCAAGGGATAAGGCGGCGCCTCGGCGTCGTCGGTCGGGTCGGCGCCGCGCTTTCCGTGCACGCCCCATAGCTCTTCGGCCTCCATGTAATAAGACGCAAGATCATCATAGGAAATCGGCCAGGCGCGTGAGACGCCCCCGCCATGATGGGCGACCTCTTCAAAATCCCGTTTGCGGAACCGATAGAGCGCGGCGCCGTAAAAGATCGTATTGCCGCCGACAAAGTAATGGATGTTCGGGGTGAAGGCGCCGCCGGCGCGGTCGCGCCATTTCTCGCCGGCATTGTATCGGTGCTTGATGAAGACCTGTTTTGGATCCCAGTTCTGCGCTTCAATCGGCAGATGATCGCCGCGTTCGAGAATGAGGACCGACTTGCCCGTCGGCGCAAGGCGCTGGGCGAGGCTTGCCCCGCCCGCGCCGGAGCCGATGATGACGATGTCATAACTGCGGTCGGCGCGTGCGGCGTCCATCTCAGTCCCCAATGTAATATTTCGCGGCCGCTCGGCGCGTCAGCGGCGTCGTAATCTGTTCCGGGATCAGCTTCATCGCGGCTGCGGCGATTTTCGGAAGGAAGCCCGGAACCACGACTTCAACCCCCTTGTTGTTCCGCCGCCACGCCTCCATGGCGACCTCTTCGGCGCTTTGCTTCAGGAATTTCGGCATCGATGACATCTTGTCCGCCATATTGTTCGCCTGCTGAAATTCCGTATCGACAAAGCCCGGGCAAACCGCCGTGACATAGACGCCTTTTCCGGCGACTTCCGCATTGAGAGACTGCGAAAACTTCACAATGAAGCTCTTGCTCGCCGGATAGAGCGTGTGCCCCTTGCCGCCAGAGGAAAACGCGGTGATCGAACTGATATTAATGATGCGGCCCCAGCCGCGTTCCAGCATTCCCTGCAGGCAGTGGTGGGCCAGCGCGACAGGGCCGGCGACGGAAAGCTCGACATAGTCGAGCTGCATTTTCAATGGCGTCTGGGCAAAAGCGTTCGGGATGCTGTACCCGGCGTTATTGATCAGTACGTCAACGGTTCTGTTTTTCGCCTTCAGCCATTGGCAGACGGCGTCCGGCGATCCGGGATCGCAAAGATCGGCCGGCCAGACGAGCGCCGTCGCCCGATAATGATCGCAGATTTCGCGGGCTAGAGCCTGCAGCCGGTCTTCCCGGCGCGCCACCAAGGCGACGTCAAATCCTTCCTTCGCCACAAGCCGGGCGAAGGCCGCGCCAATGCCTGAAGAGGCGCCCGTCACCAGGGCGAGCTTTCGATGCTCATTCATTCTTCTTGCTTTCCCCGCCTGGAACTCGCGGCGCGGACGGACATTCCCAAATGAAATGCGCGCGCGCAAGTCACAATAGATTGAAAGGCGCTAACTCGAATCGCACGGAGCTGTGATAGCAAAAGCAGAATGAACTGTAACCGATACGCCGAACCAATCGAATAAATGCTTGCAGACGCCCTTTCCGTGTTTGATTGGTCCGCAGATCGAGCGCCGATGCAAACCAATGGTCCGTTATCGGAGTCAGTATGAATAATCATGAGATGTCGGGTAAACCCGGCTCCAGGGAAAAGTCCGTCGCCCTTGTTCTGCAGGGCGGCGGAGCGCTCGGCAGCTACCAGGCCGGCGTGTTTGAAGCGCTGGCCGCTGCGGACAATGCGCCGAAATGGGTCGCGGGCATTTCGATCGGCGCCATTAATGCGGCGATCATCGCTGGCAATCCGCCGGAAAATCGCGTCGCCCGGTTGCGCAGTTTCTGGGAGACCATTACGTCCCCGACGGCGCTGTGGCCTTCCGGGCTGAGCGGGCCGTTGGCGCGTTGGCAACGAGAGGCGAGCGCGGTTTCGGCTCTCCTGTTCGGCCAGCCCGGCTTTTTCGGTCCGCTCTCGCCGTCAAACTGGATTGCGCCGAATAAGCCGGTCAGCAATTACAGCACGGGCGCGCTCAAGCGCACGCTGGAACGGCTGGTTGATTTCGACCGCATCAACCACGCTGGCGACGTCCGCCTCAGCGTCGGCGCCGTGAATGTGCGCTCCGGCCGCCTGACCTATTTTGACAGTGCGCAGACCGTCATTCGACCAGAGCATATCATGGCGAGCGGCGCCTTGCCGCCGGGCTTTCCGCCGATTGAGATCGACGGCGAGCATTATTGGGACGGCGGGCTCGTGACAAATACGCCGCTGCAATATTTGTTGGACTATGTGCCGCGACGAAGCCTGCTGATTTTCCAGGTCGACCTGTTTCAAGGGTTTGGTCAGCTGCCGACCGACTTGCTGGAAGTCAGCGAGCGTAAAAAGGACATCCGGTATTCCAGCCGAACGAGGGCGGGAACTGACGTGTTCCAGCAAAGGCATGAGGTTCGGCACGCAATCAACGAGTTGCACAAACTTCTGCCCAAGGAAATCGCGGAGACGGAAGAGGCCAGGCGGCTTTATTATCTCGGCTGCGTCACGGAAATGGACGTTGTCCAGCTCATCTATCGTCCGTTCGAACCGCAAGGCGCGACGAAGGATTTCGAATTCAGCCGAGGCGCCATGAACGCCCGTTGGGAGCAGGGCAAGATCGACGCAATGACGACATTAGGCGAGGCGCCGTGGCTTGAATCGAAGGCGAAAGAGGTCGGCGTGCGCGTATTCGATGTGATGCACGATCTCCTCGTTGCGCAGTGCGAGAAGAGCGCCGGCGCCGCGACGACGGATGTCGAAGTCATGACCGAAAACAGAATGAGCAACGACCCAAGGCCGCGTCAAAAAGAATTGACTCAGGCGAGCGTCGCAAATTGATCAAGCGGAGACAATCATGTCCGGAAGCGTCGTTTTCAACCTCATCGTCTTGTTCATCACCGGCATCATGCTGGTCGCCGCATCCTGCATTTTCGCGTTTGTCAGAAAACGCTGGTTGCTGGCGCGGCGCACGGCGGAAGCCGCCAGGAAATCTCACAATGTCCTATTCGACGCCAATCATGCGCCCAAAATCTGAATAGGTGCGCGTCCGGCGAAGTTCCTTCTCTGCGGCGCTCGGCGGATTTTCCGCGTAGCTGTAGGCGACGCCTGTCCCTTCGATGATCCGGTTCATGTAATTGAACAGCGCGGCGATTTCGATCGTGTGAAACAGCGCCTCTTCGGTCCAGCCGGCCGCGTAGACGGCGTCCGCATCCGCCGGCGTCAATTTTGGCGGCAGGTCTTTCAGCTTCGCTGCGTAGCGCAGGAGCGGCTTCAATTTGTCGTCGATCGGCGCGGTGTCGAGATTGCCGACCATCCGATCGACAAGATTTGGATCAAAGCCGAAAACTTCCGCGTAGATCTTATGCGCGCCGAAGCAGAACGAGCAGGCGTTGAGGCCGGAAACATAGGCCGCAATCAGCTCGCGCTCGCCGACCGTCAGCGGGCTTTCGCCGCGCAGCAGCAGGTCGTGATAGACCAGCAAAGGTTTCACATGATCCGGAAACCGCTTGTAGACATCGGCGAGATGCGGCGTCGCTGGCAGCGAAGGGAAAAAACTCATATTGAGAAGATCCGCGATACGTGAATGCGATAGCCGAGCGGGGGAACGACAATTTCAGACGCGCCGACGGGCCATCAAGAAGACGACGATGCTGAGGACGAAGGCGCCAAGCGCCATCATGAAGAGAGTAGGCGTCGCCGCCGCGCCGGGGGCCATCGCCACATTCGTTCCGAGCCATGGCGAGAGATGAAATCCGATGGCGCCGCCGATGATGGCGAGCGCGCCGAGCGCGCCAAGGGCGCGCGTCCTCGGCAGCAGCAAAAGCAACGAGGCGACAAGTTCGCCCGCGCCCGTCGCCATTCTGATCGCGGGCTCGAAGAGAGCAATGCCGGAGCGCTCGGCGATCGTTGCGAAGATGATGTTCTCTGCGCCGAATTTCTGCATGCCCATCATCGCGAGGAAGGCGGCGAGCAAGATCGCCGGCGCATGGACCAGATATTTTCCCATCTTACGCTCCTGTCACCGGGGTCTGATTTGATTGGCTCAACTCGCTTAGTTAGTTTGATATACCGACAATGCCAGGGCGCCGCCAGTCACGGCGAAAGGAGGACTGCCAATGAAATCCGTACTGCTCGCAGCAGCAGCGGCGATGTCGGCCAACATCTCGTTTGCGTCGGCATCCTGCCCGGGCCGTTTCGCCGTTGAAGTCCTCGGATCGGGCGGACCGATCGCGGAAGATGACAGGGCGAGCGCCGGCTATCTTGTCTGGATCGACGGCGAAGCGCGCCTGCTTGTTGACGCTGGCGGGGGGACGTTCCTGCGCTTCGCCGAGTCGCGCGCCTCTTTCGCGACGCTCGACGCCATTCTGATCAGCCATTTCCACGCCGATCACGTCGCCGATCTCCCGGCCCTCTTGAAGAGCGGATCGTTCGACGAACGAACCGCGCCGCTGACGATCGCAGGTCCGTCGGGCAATCCGTATTTTCCGGGCCTCGGCGAATTTCTGTCCGCGGATTTCGACAGTGCGCGCGGCGCCTATCGCTATTTGTCCGGCTATCTTACCGGCGCAAACGGCTTGCCGCCGCTGGTTCAGATCGAAATTGACGCAAGCGCCCGGCAGACGCGGACGGTCGTGGAAACCGGCCAGCTTCGCGCCGACGCACTGCCGGTCAATCATGGCGACGTTCCGGCGCTCGCCTTCACGGTGATGGTCGATGGCGAAACCGCAGTGTTCGCCGGCGACCAAAGTCTCTTCAGCGACTTTTTCGACGAGGCGCTCGCCGGTTCGGCACCGGCGCTCCTGATCGCCCATCATGCGATTTCGGAGGCGAAGGGCCAGCCGCGCGGCCTGCACCGTGCGCCGTCGTCGATCGGCGACATGGCCGCGAGCATGGGCGCAAGGCGGCTCGTGCTCTCCCACAACATGAAGCGAGCGCTCGATGCGCGGCGCGAGGGCCTGAAAGCGATCCGGCAGATGTATCAAGGCCCCGTCACGATCGCCGACGATCATGCGTGTTTCACAATTATTCGTTAGGCGGATGATGGTCCAGCGCCGTCTTGCGCCGGGGCCTGTTCGGTGATGGTCGAACAAACATCGCCGGCGCAATAGATCGTCGGCACGCTGGCGCCGAAGCGCCTCGCCACAAGAAAAGTCAACGCGATCCCCGCGAGGATCGAAGCATATGCGGGTAGCGCATGCGGGGAGAGCGAGGCGATCCCATAAAGAACGAGGCTGTCATTGCCGCCGGGAATCATCGCCGCACCAAATCCCATGGCGATTCCGGCAAGGCCATGCGCGGCGAGTTCGCCGGCGCTCGGCTTGACGAAACGAAAAGATTTTCGGATGACCGATGAGGTGACAATTCCCGCAAGAGCGAACACGAGGTCCAACCAGAGCCACGCGATCGGCGAGACCGGTGGAAACCGGACCGGCGCGACGCTTGAAAGGATCACGGACGTGAACGACCACTGTCCGAATGTATGATAGAGGATGAGATTGCACCCGGCGATTAGCGCCGCGGCGCTCGACAGCCGGTATTGCGGCGCCAGCAGGATCGGCAAGACAGACCTTTGCCGCAATATTGGCGGCAATATGATGGCGGCCTGCCAGATCACCCACATCGTTGCGGCCAGGCTTGCGACTGCGACCATCGGTTCGCCCGCGGCCTGCATGGAACCGACTTGTATTCGAACCGGCGCGATGTGAACCGACGCGAGGACCGTGTTCTCGATCCAGGCGCCGATCGGCCAGCCGATCACCGTCGCGCCGAAACTGACGTCTCCGTCGCCAAGCCGCGTCAGCGTTGAAAACGTGCAGCCGCCATTGACGGCTGCGCCGACGCCGAACAGCAGGCCGCCCAGGATCGAATAGACTGTGATCGGCCAGTGCGTGAATTCCGTCGAAACATCAAGGACCGCAAATCCGAGAAAGGTGAGCGAGAGGACCCAGACGGATGTTTTCAGAAACGCGCCCAGCATGAAGGCGCGCCCGGTGGTTATGATTTCCGCGACCGCCTTGACCGTACAGATGCCCGCCCGATGCGCGGCGAAGCCGAGCACGAACGCCGGAGCAAAGGCGATCACCGTCGCCATTACAGCGAATTAGAATTGATCCATCGCCTGGTCACTTCCTGAATTGACCAAACAAATTGTCCAGGGAAATCACGCCGGGTCCGCGCTGAAGGACGACCATCAGCGGCGCCGCCCATTGCAAGTGCATCGCCCAGTTCCCGTTCGGATTGAGGAGCTCCTCCGGGAACACATAGAACTGGATGACGGCCGTCATAATCAGAAGGCCTAGCGCGCCGGCGCGCGTCAGCAAGCCGAAGACAAGAAGCGGAGGCAAAAGATTCTCCCCGAGCGCCGCCATCTGCGCCGCGATCGGCGCGATAGCGTCGCCAAATCCGAATTCGCTCGCGAACAGATAGACTTTCGACGCCTTGAGAGAAAACAGCTCGTACTTCACGCCGAGAATGTCGGCGCCTTCGAGCTTTGACTGACCTGAACGCCAGAACGGGATTGCTGCAGCGATTCGGCAGACGAGCGCGACGATTGCGTATGGCACTTTTCCGCAAAGCGCCGTGAAAGCCGAGTAGAGCCCTGTGATCGTGTTCATAGACCCTCCATAAGTTCTGTATCGGTTGAAACCGCCGTGACGGCGCCCGATGTAGCAATGCCGCTGATGATATCGGAAAGATCTGCGTTTGGCTCGGACTCCAACACCCGATCCATGGCCTCGCCGAGATGAGCGCCGTCAGAAATCGCTTGGAGCGCCGCATGCAGGCCGTGCGATATGGCCGATGCCTCGACCTTGCGGGCCGGCCGGATAAGGAGAACGCGCTCGCCCGCGACGCCAAGCCTTAACGGCGCCGGATCTTCGTTCCGGTTATGAAGCCAGATCGTATGAACGGGAAACGAAGACGAGATCAACCGCATCGACGGATGAACAGCGAAGCGGGCGCAATCCTGGTTCTCGCCGAGCGCCGCGAAGATTTTTTCGCCTGACAGCGATTGGTCTTCCGCGGCGTGATAGGCGCCGAGCCAGGCGATTTCGAGCCGCGCCACGTCGGCGAGATAGGGAAGGTGCGCGACCGGCTCGAAACGGCCGAGAAAATCCGGCAGGGCGTCGCCGTATCGCGCCACGATCGGGCTTCTTGGCGGTTGGGCATGGAAATATTCATGCGCGAGATATCGAAAGAACTCTTCGCCGACGAGGCGCTGGACCACCGGAAATGCATCGGCGAGCACGCGGAGGTAAGCGGCGCGGACATTGTTGCGGTAGACGGCGAGCCCGGCCGCAATCTGCGCTTCCGATCCGGTCACCGGCGCAAGCGGTCCGACCGGCACCAGCGCAAGAATGGCGCGGCTCAGGCCGCCATAGACCCTTTGACTCGCCTCGCTCTCATGCAGCGGCATCGGGTGTTCCCAAATTGGCGACCTTGCACATGACGGCTTTGGCGATTGCGGCTTCGGCGATGAGAGTTCCAAAATCCGGAATATCCGTATCCCATTCAACGAGCGTCGGCCGCGGACCGGCGCGGCGGATGAACCGTTCATAGAGCGTGAGCACTTCCGGGCAAACGCGATCGCCATGATTGTCGACGCGAATAACGATATTTTCGTAGTGATCGATCGCGTGACCGGCAAGATGAATTTCGGCGACCACCGAAGCATCGATCGCATCCACATAGGCTTCGGCCTCAAATCCGATATTGGAGGCGCTGACAAAGACATTGTTGATGTCGAAGAGGAGACCGCAGCCGGTTCGGCGGACAACCTCATTCAGGAATTCCGCCTCAGGAATGTCGTTGCAGGCGAAATTCAGATATTGAGACGGGTTCTCGATGAGAATCCGCCGACCAAGCCGCGACTGCACCTGATCGACATGCGACGAAACGCGCTCAAGCGTTTCTTCAATCAGCGGCGGCGGCAGAAGATCGTTCAGAAAGACGCCGCCATCGCTGCTCCAGGCGAGATGCTCGGAGACAAGCGCCGGCTGATAACGCTCGACGAGCAGGGCCAGCCTGTCCAAATGGTCGAGATCCAAATCGTCGCGCCCGCCGACCGAAAGGCACACGCCATGGATCGATAGCGGATATTGCGCTGCAAACCCGTGAAGCCAGCGATGCGGGGGCCCGCCTTCTCCCATGAAGTTCTCGGCATGCACCTCGAAGAAATCGATGTCGTGTTTTCCGGCGAGCGCTTCCTTGTAGTGCTGTGCTTTGAGGCCGACGCCGACAGCGAGAGTCGGAAGGTCGAAGCGCGATCTCATATCGACGACGCCCATCTCCTAGAACCGTTTCAGGAATTCGACGCCCCAGACAGGAGGCTCGTTCACGAAGGCGGAAAAATTGTTGAAGTCGATCGCCCCCTCGATCGAGACATCATTGGTGATGTTGCGGCCGAACGCGGCGACCTCATAACGCCCGTCCGCAGCCGCGTAACCGATGCGCACGCCGCCTTCGAGGAGATCGCGGTCCTGGAACTCGACGCTTTCGTAAAGAAAGAAATTGACCCGGCTGCGATACGCCCAGTCAGTCAATATGAATGCCTCGCCGCGTCCGCCGAGAACGGGAACGCCGTAGCGTAGCGTCGCATTGGCGATCCATCGCGGCGCCTGGGGCAGGGTATTGCCGTCGATCAGCGCGTTGCCGGTTAAGGGATTGATCGGATCGAGGATCGTGCAGGGCGCGCCGCAGACGCCGACTTCGAGGCCGGGATCGTCAATCTCGGTTTCGTTTAGGCTGACCCCCGCCGTCAGATCGAGACCATCGACAGGCGAGAGCGCGGCTTCCGCCTCGAATCCGTAGCCGATCGCTTTATCGGCGTTGAGGAGCTGGTTGAAATTGCCGGCGCCGCCGACGGCGGTCAGCTGCTGATTATTCGTGCGATACCAGAAACCAGCAAGGCTGACGCGCCCGCGGCCTTCCCAGAATCTGCTTTTGACGCCGGCCTCGATCGAGTCCGTTGTTTCCGTATCCGCAACCGTAACGGCGTCGCCAAAGACGATCCGGCCTTGCACGTTCGGCGCGCGGAACCCGCGCGCATATCTCACATAGGCGTTCGTGTGCGGCGATAAGGCATAGGTCGCGCTGGCGTCGCCCGAAAGGACGACATCGTTGAGGTCGCGGCGGACTGGACCGAGCGTTCCAGATCCGAAGGGTCCGACGAGGCGTTCGGCGATGAAGCGCTTGTCTTCTCCGGAGACGCGCAAGCCGCCCTGCAGAGTCAGGCGCTCGCTCGTCGCCCATTCGCCCGAGCCGAAGACCGCCCAAGCATAAGTGTTTTGATCCTGTATCGCTCGCCCGTTCTGAGCGCCGTTCGCCAGAGTATCGAAACTCAGATTCTCGAGTTCGAGAGTCTCGTAGAAGAAAAACCCGCCGAATGTCGCATTCACCGAGCGTGTCGGCGTGAAATTGAGCCGCAGCTCCTGCGTGATCTGGTCGTGGCCCGTAATATTGTCGGCGCTTTCGGCGGCGAAGGGGATCAAGCCGGGCCCGGATGGCGGCGCGAAGACGGCGCCGAAGCCGCCATCGACAT
>JBGSLM010000053.1:0-8442 GCA_041740755.1 Parvularculaceae bacterium
GGCGCGGCGCGACGCGCGCGGTTGTCGCCGTAATCGCCGCCAGACTGGCGCTTGGGCTTGGCGACCCGCAAAAGGGCCTCGCTTATGCGGAACTCGCCTTGCGCGAAGCCGCCAAGCAACACCGCGTCCATATCGATGTGAGCGGCGAGGCCTATATGCTGCGTGCACGGATCAATGCCGGGTCCGCCGATCCGAGCGCCGATATCGTGCGCGCCTATGTGCGCGGCAATCAGGACCCCTGGATTCTCGACGCGATTAAAGCCGCGCCTCCGGCGGATCTCGAAAAGATCAATGCGCTGCGCGATCGCCTTGTAGGCGCTTATGCAGAATACGTCAGCCTTTATATGTTGAGCGTCTACATGATCAACGATCCGAGGCTTCCCAAAGCCGCCGCCGCCGGCGATGCGGTCTATGAGGAAATTATCCGCGAAGAGGCGGCGTTTCTCGGCCCCGATGTTACGACGACGGGAAATTGATGATGTCGGAAGCGCGAAAACGCTTCACCGCTCCGGCTTTCGCCGCCGCCGTTTTCATTTTCGGCGCGCCCGTCTTCGCGCTTGCCGCCGCAAATGTGCCAGAGGACGTGCGTCAGGAAATCGTCCTGCAGGCGGCGGGCTGTTACGGCGTCAACAACGTTCTTGGCAACGGCGATGACTTCACGACGTCCGACGATGACGAGATGCGCCGGGCGGCGTTGAGTTGGGCGCAGTGGTATGCGCGCGTATTCCGCGATTATTCCGGCCTCGACGAGGAAGCGGCCGGCGACGCGCTGCGGAGCGCGTCAAACGATATTTCCTTTCGCGACCTGAGCACCGACTATCGCCTCGATATTTCGATCCACTGCGAAAGTACGCTGCCCCCGCTGCTTGAAAAATGGGAAGGGTACGCAAGGGAATAGGACGCTCGCCGCCGGCTCTGCGGCCGACTGTCATCATTTCGAGATAGAAGGCCGGCGCCGCCGCCGTTTAATCTCCCTGCGCGATTGAAAGGGAGACCGTCAGATGCCCGACATTCCTATTGCGGCATCCTTGGGAATTCTGCTTGTCGCCGCCCTGATCATCTTGGTGATAGCGCGCCGCACGGGCGCTCCTCGACGCGGAGCCGGAGATGCATCGGGCGGGGATGTCGCTGTAAGCGGGGTCGCAGGCGATTGCGGCGATACAGGGGGTTGTGTCGGCGACGGCGGGAGCGACTGACCCTCACGCGCTTCGCCCCAATCCGGTGAGGTGACTTTAACCCTCCCTACGCTTAAATATCCGCCATGACCGAACGGCGCATTCTGTTGATCATCGGCGGCGGCATCGCCGCCTACAAATCGCTGGAGTTGATCCGCGAGCTTGCAAAGCGCGGAATAAGGACGCGCGCGATCCTGACCCGGGCGGGCGCTGAATTCGTCACCGCCCTTTCGGTCGGGTCCCTCACCGCAGACAAGGTCTATTCAGACCTCTTCAACCTCACCGACGAGGCTGAGATGGGCCATATCGAGCTGTCCCGCTCGGCCGGCCTCGTCGTGGTTGCGCCCGCAACCGCCGATCTGATGGCGAAGGCGGCGCATGGGCTTGCGAGCGACCTTGCCTCGACCGCGCTTCTGGCGACGGACAAGCCGGTCCTTTACGCGCCGGCGATGAACGTGCGGATGTTTGAGCACGCGGCGACGCAACGAAATCTCCGCACCCTGATCGATGACGGCGCCATGGTGATCGGCCCCAATGAGGGCGAGATGGCCTGCGGCGAGTTTGGTCCAGGGCGAATGGCCGAACCCGTCGAGATCGCAGACGCCGTTGAGAGCTTTTTCGCGAAGACGGCGTCAGGGCCGCTTAAAGGTCGACGCGTCCTCGTCACGGCTGGCCCGACGCATGAGGCGCTCGATCCCGTGCGCTACATCGCCAATCGTTCGTCGGGAAAACAGGGTTATGCGATCGCCGAAGCCCTGCGCGATCTCGGCGCGGAGGTGACGCTTGTCTCCGGCCCGACCGATCTCAGAAGCCCCGCAGGCGTCAACACCGTTCGCGTTGAAAGCGCGCGGGCGATGCTTGCCGCCGTCGAAAAATCTCTGCCCGCCGACTGCGTCGTCATGTGCGCCGCCGTCGCCGACTATCGGCCCGAAATCGAGACCGAGCACAAAATCAAAAAGGAACGCGGCGGACTGACCAACATACCGCTCAGGGAAAATCCTGACATCTTGAAAACCTTGTCCGCGATGAAGGAAGGCCGCCCGCGCCTTGTCGTCGGGTTCGCCGCCGAGACTGACGATGTTGTCAATCATGCGCGGGCAAAGCGCCTGCGAAAGGGCTGCGACTGGATCGTCGCCAATGACGTGTCGGCTGGCGCGCATTGCGCGATGGGCGGCGATATCAACACGATCACGATCATTACGCCCGAACGCGAAGAACGCTGGCCCGAACTCGACAAGCATGAGGTTGCGCGGCGTCTTGCCCATCGCATCGCCGAGGCGCTGAAAGACCCCCCGGCGGCGCCTGCGCGCGCGGCGGAATAGTTCGACCGTTAGAGCGAAAACCCTTCCTTTTCGAGGAAGGAGTTTCTCGTTCTTCTCCCTCCCTTGAAAAGGGAGGGATGGGGAGGGTTGAGGTTCAGCGAGGGTGATGGTTCGATTTCAAACGACGGTCGTGGGGAGAGAAAACCCTCCCTAACCCTCCCTTTTCAAGGGAGGGAATCCTTTCGAGCGCGCTGCTCATTCCGCGAATGCATTGGCGATCACCATCACGCCGATCATCGCAAAGACCGCAGCCGCCCCCATTCGCACATAGCGAAGCGGAACGACGCGCGTCACCGCTTCTCCAAAATAGACCGCCGGAACATTGGCGATCATCATGCCAAGCGTTGTTCCCGCCGTGACGAGCGCGACATTGTCGAAGCGCGCGGCGAGGAGCGAGGTCGCGATCTGCGTCTTGTCGCCGATTTCGACAAAAAAGAAGGCGATCGCCGTCGTCATGAAGACGCCGCCCTTCATCCGCCGCAAGACTTCATCGTCTTCCCTGTCGGGGATAAGCGCCCATGCCGCCATGATGATGAAAGCGGCGCCGACCGCAATCTGAAACGGCTTCCCCGAAAGAAAGGCCGCCGCATAGTAACCGGCGCCCGCCGCAAATGCGTGATTGAGCAGCGTTGCGGCAAGAATGCCGAACACTATCGGAACCGGTTTGCGAAATTTTGCGGCGAGCATGATCGCAAGAAGCTGGGTCTTGTCGCCAATCTCGGCGAGCGCGACGATCGCGGTCGAAGTGAAGAAGGCGTCCAACTAGAACTCCGGCCGGGCGGTGTAATGACGACGGGGCGGCGACGACGCGGCGCCGCCGAGAAAAGCGGCAGGAAAAACCCCCGAACGGCGCGGTGATGCGATGGAAGCTGCGGCCGGTCAAGCGCCGCCTGTCAGCGATTCAGGAATGGAAGGGAATTATCCGCGCGCTGCGATAGCGCATTACAGGGAGCGCAGTGGCGCCCCGGAAATGCGGATCAGGCCGTCGCCGCTGCCGGGCGGCGGGCGCGGTCGGACATAATCGCGCGATCGAGATCGCGCGGGCAAACAAGATAGCGGTGGAGGGCGCCCCCGAGGCCGGGATTTGCGCAGATCGTGATCGCTGTTGCGGTCTGCGTGTCCCAGAAGAACGGGAAGGTCCAACGAAGATTGTCGCGCGTTGAAATGCTGTATGTTCCCGCGGGGTGCGTGCCGTGCACGTCTTTCAGCGAGAAAGGCGCAGCGAATGTAACGCGGGAATGCACGGGCTGGGTCATTGGTCGCCGATCCGATGTTGAAGCGAGCGGTTGACGCTTGCAGGCGGCGTGCTGAATGAAGGACGCGCCGCCCGGATTTTTTTGATTATGATTTCTTGACGACGACAGGCTCGGCCGGCTTTGCAGTCGGTTCGGCCGCCATTTTCGCAACTTTGTCCTTGTCTGCGACAACAGTTTCAGGCGCCGTAGCGTTCAATTTCTTGGAAGCATCGCCGGCAATAATGGGTTTTTCGTTCGGCATCAGAAATATCCTTTATGATTATCGCAGATTATCTCCATCACTGGATATGGAGAGCGAGAATATCCATTACAAGGAAATGCGGTTTTTATTAAATAATGCGAACAATTAAGCGATATAGCATTTGACATTAGACTTTGCGGCGCGATCCGCTTTTCGCAAACGCTGGACCTGCGGCCGATTTCGCCGTACTTCGCCCGATCGAAATGTTGGAATCGGCTGATGCGCATCGACATCTGCAAAGGGCTGAAAGACGACACGCTGACGATCACGCGCGCTAACGGATCGCGAGCGCTTACGCGTTTTCCGAAGAAGGGCCCGATCCCGCATGACGGCGTGCATCTGATTGTTGAGCGCGCGCTGTCGATGAGGCGCGCATTCTGGGGATATATAGCGCAAGGCCGTCACCCCGAAGACATCGCGAAGCTTGCAGCGGACGCAGGACATCCGAGCGCCAAGCGGGCGAGCGCACCCGATGTCGGGATCATCGAACTCGTGCAGGCGGAGCGCCTTGTCGAATGCTTCGAGGCTGAAGTCTGGGGCGGTGCGGGCGACATCGCCGTGCTTAAATCCGTCGCCGATGCGGCGATGTTCCAATCGATGGTTCCGTCTGTTCCGCTGCCGCTCGATGCGGTTGCGCGCATTAGAGAGGAGCTGACGGCGTTTTCCGCAGATTGGCGCGCGCTTGCGGTTGGGGAAACGCTAAGTCTCGACTGGCCGGAATAGACTGGGGATTTCTCCCCTCGCGGTTGATCATCCGCCTACAGAAATTCCGCTTCCGGTTGAATTGGCCAGATATCGAGGCCAAAAATCATCTCGTTGATTCCAAAGGGGGATTTTGAACCGTCCCCCTACTTATCCCCCAGTTATGCCCCTATTTATCCCCCTCCTGAGGCGCAGGCCCTATGGTCTTTGCTGATCGATTGTTGCGCGCCTTCCCGTCAAAGCGGGGATGGGCCACTTGAGGACGCAGGAGAAAGGAGGAATGCGTGGGTCAGATTTGCACGAGGCGGATGCAATCCGCCGCCGTTTTGTCGGGCGGCGGAGCGCCGGCGCAGGCGCCGCGCGCAGTGTGCGGTTTTTCCGCGTCCGTCAGATCAACCGTAAAACGGGAGCCCGCGTCAGCGGATCGCTTTCGTCAGCGCCGCGACGAGATCGGTCTTTTCCCAGGAGAAGCCGCCATCGGCGTCCGGCGCGCGGCCGAAATGACCGTAGGCGGACGTTCTGGCGTAAATCGGCTTGTTGAGATCGAGATGACGGCGGATGCCGGTCGGCGTCAGGTCCATCGCCTCGCCGAGCGCGCGCTCAAGCGCGGCCTCTTCAACGCGCCCCGTGCCGTGAAGATCGACATAAATCGACAAGGGCTTGGCGACGCCGATCGCATAGGAAAGCTGGATCGTGCAGCGGTCCGCCATGTCGGCGGCGATGACGTTCTTTGCAAGATAGCGCGCAGCGTATGCGGCCGAGCGGTCGACCTTTGTCGTATCCTTGCCGGAGAAGGCGCCGCCGCCATGCGGGGCCGCGCCGCCATACGTGTCGACAATGATTTTGCGGCCGGTAAGGCCTGCGTCGCCGTCCGGTCCGCCGATCACGAATTTGCCGGTCGGGTTGATATGCCATTCGCAGGACGGCGAAATTTTAAGATCGCCGAGCGCCTTGCGGATATAGGGCTCGACAACGCTGCGGACTTTCTTCGAATCCCAGCCAGCATCGAGATGCTGCGTCGAGAGCACGATCGACACGGCTTCGGACGGCTTGCCGTCGACATATTTTACCGTGACCTGGCTCTTGGCGTCGGGGCCGAGGCGTCCGGCGTCGCCTTCGCCCTTGTGGCGCGCGGCGGCGAGAAGCTCGAGAATCTTGTGGCTGTAATAGATCGGCGCCGGCATCAGCGCCGGCGTCTCGCGGCAGGCATAGCCGAACATGATGCCCTGATCGCCCGCGCCTTCGGAATTGCCGTCAGAGGCCTTGTCGACGCCCTGCGCGATGTCCGCCGACTGACCGTGCAGGAGGACCTCGATCTTTGTCTGGTCGCGCCAGGTGAAGCCGTCCTGCTCGTAGCCGATGTCGCGGATCGCCGCGCGCGCCGCCTCGACGAAGCGTTCCGGCTTCACATGCGTCTGGTCGCGCATCAGCGTTTCAGGAACGCGAACCTCGCCGGCGATGACGACGCGGTTCGTGGTCGCAAGCGTCTCGCAGGCGCACCGCACGTTCCAGCTGTTCATCCCCGTCGCCGCAGCTTCGCGGTAAACGAGATCGACGATTTCATCGGAAATCCGGTCGCAGACCTTGTCCGGGTGACCTTCCGAAACGCTTTCGCTGGTGAACAGGTAAGACTGACGCGCCATGGACCTCGCCGACCCTCATATAAGGAAAAGTTTATGCGTTCGGCGGCTTCTAGCGAAGCGCGCCGGCAATGTCCACCGCAACCGGCGCGCCTAAATGTGACCGTCGCCGTCCGAAAGCGACTTCACCAGTTCGAGCACCCGCTTGCGGATTTTAGGCTCCTTGATCGACGCGAAATGCTTGCAAAGCTGCACGCCCTCGGGGGTGTTGAGAAGCTCCATCATCGCCATCCCGTCGTCGGGTCCAGATTCCGCAAAGCCGTAGGAACGGCCGGTGCCGACGTCGAAATCATCGAAAAAGAACTGGATCGGAACGCCGAGAACCCGAGAAATCTCGAACACCCGGCTCGCCCCTATCCGGTTGACGCCCTTTTCGTATTTTTGAATTTGCTGAAACGTCAGGCCCAGCGAATCCGCCAGTTTGTCCTGACTCATGCCCAGCATGGTCCTTCTGAGCCTTACGCGCCCGCCGACATGTATGTCGATCGGGTGCGGCTTCTTTTCTTCCGCCATGTCGCCCTTCCTGCTTTGCCGCCGCCTGTCAGCCCAACGAGGCGCTTTCGTCAAAGTATCCCCAGTAGAAAGGTTATAAGCCAAGTCGCACGGCGCGCAAAGGTTGCATGGCGCCTATCTGCTTGTCCGGCCGGAGAAAATTCCAAGCAAGCCGGCCCCCGCGATCAACAGCACGAAGAGAAGGTCGCCCCATCTCGCGTAGAGCGTTTCTGGAAGGGCGCGCGGCAACGCGGCGTCGATGACCCCGGTTTCGTAGAGCCTGATCCGCGCCTTTGTCCGGCCGAGGGCGTCGATGAGCCCAGAAACCCCGGAATTTGCCGACCGCACCATGGGGAGGCCGGTCTCGATCGCGCGCAGGCGCGCCTGGTCGAAATGCTGCCTCGGGCCAGCCGAATCCCCGAACCAGCTGTCATTGGTGACGGTTGCGATCCATTCCGGCCGATCGTTCTTCGGATGGATGCGGCCCGGAAAGATCGCCTCATAGCAGATCAGCGGCGCAAAGGCGGGTCCGCCCGTGCGGATCGTCTTTGGTCCCGCGCCCGGCGTGAAGCCGTCATCATAAGGCGCAAGTTGCGCAAGCCCGATGGAGCGAAGGAGGTTCTGCATCGGGAGGTATTCGCCGAACGGCACGAGATGATGCTTGTCGTAATGAGCGATCACGCGGCGCCCTTCGCCCGTCTCAGCAATCACCGAAATCGAATTGTAATAGAGCGTCGCCCCCGAAGGGCCGGTCGTCCGCCGCACGGCGCCGGCGATGAGTTCGGAATTTTTGGGCAGCCGCGTCGACAGCGCATCGAGCCCTTCTTCAACCTCGTCGATCACGGGAACCGCATTCTCGGGCCACAGGATGAACAACATGCCGGAGGCTGGCCCCTGCGCCGAAGAAAGATCGATATGGCGGTCGTAGTTCCTTTGCCAAAGATCGCTGTCGATCTTTTCGCGCTGGGGAATGTTCGGCTGAACGATGCGCACGAAAACGTCCGCATGATCGCCCGGCTTCATCAGCGAAAGGCGCGCAGCGCCGGCGCCGTAGAGCGCCGCAAGCGCAGCGATCATGAAGACGGAACCCTTTGCAAGGCCGCGCGCGCCGTCGGCGATAAAGGCCGCAGGCGCCATCGCAATCAAAAGCGCAACGAGAGACAGTCCGTAGACGCCCCAATAGGCGGCGGTCTGCGCGCCGGCTGCAGCGCCCGCGAGCGCTTGACCCGGAAGGTTCCAGGGAAGACCGGTCAGGATATGCCCTCTGGCGTATTCGGCGATCACCAGCAGCGCAGCGAGCGTCAAAATTCGCCGCCATCCGGACGTCTTGACCTTCGCTGCAATGGCGCAGGCCGCGCCGGTGAAAAGCGCGAGGAAGGCGGGAAGCCCGCAGACGGCGATCGGCGCCATCCAGGCGAATTCTTCCGCCTGTACGAGAAAGGAAAAGGCGACCCAGTAAAGCCCAGTGAGGAAATAACCGAATCCGAAAAACCACCCGGCGACAAAACCGCTTCGAGCCGGACGGGCGTTTGCGCGCGCGCCATCGACGAGCAGGACGAGCGCGCAATACCCAAGCGCCATCAACGGCAGGAGATAGAGCGGCGCCTGCGCAAG
>JBGSLM010000054.1:0-7087 GCA_041740755.1 Parvularculaceae bacterium
CAATCCCCGGCGTCCGCGCGCCGAGCGCTTGAGCTATCTGACGGCTCCGCGCACGGCGCGCTCGCCAAACCGGAAACGATGAAGTATTTAACCGCAGGACTCTCTGAATAAACGTGGGAGCCAAGGGGCTCACATCACGGCCGACCTCGGCATAAACGAATGTCGGAAATTGCTGAAGGCATTTTGAAAACGTTTCGATTGATTCACCATATCGCCTGACATTCCGATAGGCTGTTGCTAAAACGCCAAACTGTAGCGCATTCATAATCGGGCAAAGCAGCATCGCGCGTCGTTGACTTTCAATGGCCGATTTTGAGTCGCCAGCGCACATCTGCGTCCAACCCAAAACAAACCAGCCATGGTCGAAATTTGGTGCGATCCATACGGCGCGTTCTGCTGATGCGAGCGCATCGTCCAGATTTCCGCCAAGAACTTGGCAAGTCGCGTCCTGCGCGAGCGCTTGAGGATCGTTTTGATCTATTACAAGCGCCTTATCTACATATTTTCGAAGTTCGGGAAGCGCAGTTTCGGGTAGTTCCCAACCGGCATTTAGAGAAAAGCCCCAGGCCATCGCGAGCCATGCATAACCAATTATCGATTTTGGCTCGCGGCGAATAAATTCCTGAAAATGAGCGCGCGCAGCGAGGCCGGCCGACTGCTCGTATTTATAGAATTCATACATGCCTTTATAAAAGATTTCGCCAGCCTCGGGATCGCGGACTTTGCTGCGGCGGTGACGCCCCTGTTCGCCGGAAACAATCTCGATATCCAGCGAAGAGACGATTTCGCCCGTTATTGCGTCCTGAACCTCGAATAATTCGGTATATTCGCGATCGAACCTTTTCGACCAAACGATCTTGTCTCGTGCCGCATTCTCAAGCTGCGCAGTTACGCGGACCCGATTGCCGGCGCGGCGGACGCCGCCGCGAAGGACATGACGGACACCGAGTCTTTCGGCAATTTCTGCGGTGCTGGCGTTGCATCCCTTAAAAGAGAAGGTCGAGTTGCGAGAGATTACAAGAAGCTGCGGAGTTTGCGACAGATCCGTAATAATATCTTCGACCAGGCCGTCTGCGAAATAATCTTCAATTCCCGCGTCGCTCAAATTTTCGAACGGCAGCACAGCGATTGACTGCGGCGCGGCGTGCGCTGCCGTCGCTTCGGAATATCCTTTCGCGCTGGCCGTCAGGCGGAAGCCGACGCCGCGTACCGCCTCGAAATAAGCGCCGCTGTTTGCGCTGTTTGCGAGCGAGCGACGCAGCATCGACGCCCGCTGCGCTATTGTCTCCGGGCTGACGGCCCTGCGCTCCCAAACTTGCTCGGCGAGATAATCGAACGATGCGACGTTCGGCGCTGCGCGGACAAGCGCTATCAGGAAGTCGAACGTCAATCCGCCGATAGCGATCGGGTGACCATTGCGTAAGACAAGGCGCGCGCCCGCGTCGAGGGTAAGGTCATCTATCCGGTACCGCGAGGACGCAGGTGATAAATTCGCCGACATCTTTGTTCCTGGTTCGCGCTGCGCGATACAGCGAACCCTGCGGATTCTCGCGAAATTTTAGAAACTCTTCAGGAATCTTTCAAGGTGAAGGGCTCCGTCGGGCTTACTTTGATTTTGTCCGCCCCAAGGCGGCATTGTATCAAGGAAAAGTGCGATGACCAACTCCATATCACGGCGCGGTTTCGTGAAAAAGGCCGGCGCAACCGGTGTTTTCGTCGGCGGCGCAATGATTATCTCAGGCGCGAGCGCGGTTCCGTTGGATTTGTCGCTGCCGCCTGATCCTGCTCACATTTTTAAGCAAAAAAGGGATGGAGAGTACTGCCGACGGGCGGCGATGATCACGACAATCTAGAATGGGTGTTGCGCAATACGCCTCGTGGCGGGACTGTTAAGCTAGGCTTTGGAGCGTTCAAGATCGGAAGTCCGATTGTCGTTGCGGATTTCGACGGCGTCATTGTCGGCGAAGGAGCCGCTAACACTACAATTACGTGCACAGACGAATATAGCTTTGAAATATGGGAGGCGCATGGCGGTCCAAAGGATATGGGCCAGCCGAAGCCGCCCCCCTTCCCACGCATTCCCATGGACGGGTCAACCACCAATTCGCCGCCAGTCCTTTTCCAGTTTTATAAAACGCCGCTTAAGCCCGGAGAAATTCCAGAGGATCGGGCAAATAAGATCGCGATTTCAAATTTCCGTTGTCGCGGCGCGATGATTGGAAGCCCATGGATGTTCGGTGATGAAGTGTTGTGCATTAATATCGTCAACAGCATCGACTGGCATCATCCTGATGCGGCGCCGGCGACGACTCGCCAGGATGTTCTTATCTCCGGAATTGAAGTAGACGGATACCGCTCTTCGGATTTCGGGCCATTCGAAAACGCGTGCGCTTGCATTACGGTGCTCGGCGGCGTCGTTTTGACATCCAACTATAATCTGAATGGCGATGTTGACGGCGACGCAATCGGCGCCGCTAATGGCGGGCTATTAGATATCACTCCGGCAGACGGCGATGTGGCGCTTATCAACTGCACCTTCCGCAATTGCCGCCTTGGACCCGGCGTCGTCGGATACAAGAATGGGCGCGCTGATTTTGCAGACATCACGACAGATGGGTGTCGGGGAAATTGCCTGCAAATTATCGATATCAGCGATATGCTCGTTCACGTGCGGGATTGCGATTTATTCTGCAATTCCTTCTTGCTGCCGCCTGATTTCGCCAGCGGCGCGACCGATGTTCCCAGCAGTCTTGGATGCGTAGTCGCCATACAGGGCATGGGCGCCGCGATTGGGTTTCCAGCCAACATTCAGTGGCTGTCGCTGGCCTACGATCCCGCCGCGCACGCCGCCCATCCTGGGGCGGGTCCATTTGGGACATGGCGTCCACGTGGGCCGGCTGCAATGCCGACGCCGTCGCAGCTCCGCATCGACAACAATTCTTGCCGATCGTCACTAACAGAAAACACGTATTGTTTCCACGTGGCCGATCTTTCGAATTTGGCGTTCGGCTATTCAACGATTGCTGCACGGATAGCAGGTAACAGCTGCGCTGACGGTCAAACGTGCGTCAGTCTTGAACATATTGAGAATGGCCTTGTTCTCGATAACAAATGCTCAAGTCAGGCGGTCGGTGTTGAACTTCACGATTCTCCTGCCGTAATCGTAAAGAACAACGCCTTCTACTTCTCAGCGGGCGCAGCCGGCTGCGAGATTCTGTCGCTGTCGCTCGGCGACAAGATCGATTTAAGTCGCGTCAAGCCAGGCGCTGGAACCTGCGCAACGCAGGCGTGATGACATTTCTGAAGCGGAGCCCGTCTCAACCGGCGCTCAAACCTTACTCCTATCGGTTTCTAAAATTTACCCGTTAGTTGGTGTTTGATCTGTGCACAGTGCGATCGGCGATTTGCCGCCGATAACGCTCATCAACCGCGACAGCGCATCCGGCCCGCTGCCGTGAAAGACCGCGAAAAATCCATCCCAACGCGGTCCAAGATTCGGGGGCGCCTCACCGAGACCTTAAAGCGCCTCGGCGCGCTTCCCAGCGACTGGCGCCAACAAAGACGGCTGCTTGAAGGCGCCAGCAGCTGAGACACTTCCGAGCGCCGCACGACCGCGCGCCAGTCGGACAGTCACTATGCTGAATGATGTCTCCCGCCCGCCGATGACGCGGAATTGCCACGTTCGCCGCCTTTGCTCACGAAATGCGCTCGACCCAGCGATGCGTTCTCCCTCGTCGCTTGGTGGAAAAAAGCACGCGACAGAGATTTGACGCGGCGACTGCCTTGAAAGTCTCCGGCATTGACGCGAATCGCGTCTCTGTCCCGCAGCATCCTTGGCCAAGCTGCGGAATTCAGCGGGGAATTTACAGAGGCGCACCGAAGGGGGCGAAGTCAAAGACCGAATGGTGGGCCCGGAGGGACTCGAACCCCCAACCTAGCGGTTATGAGCCGCCAGCTCTGACCATTGAGCTACAGGCCCCGCAACGCCCCGTTGGGACGGCGAGCGGCGGGGATATATCAGCATTGCGTGCGCGATAGAAGGCTGTCTGAAGTCCGCGCCGCAGACAGGGCGTCGTTCCGCCTTGATTTTGCCCCGGCACAGGCGTCTCTTCCGCCCGCTCGCTAAAGGAGGATTTAATGCGTTCAATCTCGACGTCTCTGGCCGCTATGACGATTGCAGCAGGAATCGCCGCCGCTCCCGCTCTCGCCGATGAGGGACACCCCTTCAATCGCACCATTGTCGTCACAGGCGCCGGTGAGGCAAGCGCCGCACCTGATATCGCCTATCTCAATCTCGGCGTCGAAGCTGAAGGCGCAACCGCTGCTGAAGCTCTGCGCAAGAATTCCGCGCAGATGGAAGCGACGATCAAATCGCTGCGCGACGCAGGCGTCGACAAGAAGGACATTCAGACATCGAGCCTCAATGTCGGCCCGAAATATGATTATTCGCGTGAGAACGCGCCGCCGAAGATAATCGGCTATCAGGCGACGAACACGGTCAACGTGAAACTCAGAAATCTTGAAAAAGCGGGCGCCGTCATCGACAAGGCCGTCGGCGTCGGCGCAAACCGGTTCGACTCGATTTCGTTCGGATTCGCCGACCCAAAGCCGCTCTTGAACACCGCGCGCAAATCCGCTGTCGCCGACGCGCGCGAACGTGCGGCGCTCTACGCCGACGCAGCCGGCGTCAAACTTGGAGCGGTCATGCAGATTTCCGACAGTTACTCGGCGGGACCCGGGCCGATGCCGGTATACGCGCGGATGGATATGGCCGAAGCAAAGTCCGTTCCGATTGCCGTCGGCGAATCGACCCTTTCAGCGAATGTCATGATCATTTACGCAATCGAATAGAGCATAGAATTTAGCCTGACGCGCCGCCCCTAAGGGGCGGCGCTGTTCTTGCGCGCTGTCTTTTACGCAAGCCCGGCTTTATGCAAGGCCGGTCCGCCCTATCGCCAGAAATTTGTCGCGGCGATGGCGGCGAAGCTGGTCCGGCGTCAGGGTCTCAAGTTCTTCAATCGCGGCTTCAATCGCGTCGCCGAGACGCTCTGCCGCAAGGGCTGGATCCCGGTGTGCGCCGCCGACCGGTTCTGGAACGATGCCGTCGATGACGGATAGCCGCTGCAGATCTTCAGCCGAAATCTTCATCGCTTCGGCGGCGTCCGGCGCTTTGCTGTCGCCTTTTCCTTGCGCGTCTTTCCAGAGAATCGAAGCGCACCCTTCGGGTGAAATGACCGAATACACCGCGTGTTCGAACATCAAAACCTTGTTCGCCGCCGCAAGCGCGACCGCGCCGCCCGATCCGCCTTCGCCGACAATGACGGCGATCACCGGCGCGCCGAGGCCGAGACATTTCTCCGTACACGATGCAATCGCCTCCGCCTGGCCGCGCTCTTCTGCGCCGCGCCCCGGATAGGCGCCCGGCGTATCGACGAGCGTCACGACAGGAAGGCCGAATCGTTCGGCGAGGTCCATCAGGCGAATCGCCTTGCGATAGCCTTCGGGGTTGGCCATGCCGAAATTGTGCTTGACGCGGCTTGCCGTGTCTGAACCCTTTTCGTGCCCGATGATCATGATCGACCGGCCGCGCAGGCGCGCCGTTCCGCCGATGATCGCCTCGTCCTCGCCGAAGCTTCGATCGCCGGCGAGCGGCGTGAAATCCTCGACCAGAAAGCGGATGTAATCGGTGAAATGCGGCCGTTCGGCGTGGCGGGCGACCAGCGTTTTCTGCCAGCGATTTAGTCCTGAATATGTTTCTTTCAGCAGGTCGTGCGCGCGCGATTCGAGACGGCGGATCTCGTCGGCGACGCTTTCCTTTTCTTCGCCGCGTTTTCTTAGCTCTTCGATGCGGCCTTCAAGGTCGGCGACCGGCTTTTCGAAATCGAGATATTTGTGCATTCGTCCTCAAGCTATCGAGCGTTGATTGAAGGTAAGACTTAAAGCTCGCCGCACGCACGATCAAGCGAGGCCGCGATCAGCCCGCCTTGCGGCCCTTTTTCGACAGAGGATGACGGCTGAAAACCAGGTCTTTCAGCCGATCCTGGGCCACATGAGTGTAGATTTCAGTCGTCGTGATATCGGCGTGCCCCAGCATCGACTGAACGGCGCGCAGATTGGCGCCGCCCGAGAGAAGATGCGTCGCAAAGGCGTGGCGCAGAACGTGAGGCGACACCCGTTCCGGCGCGATCCCCGCCTCGATTGCGAGTTCCTTGATCAATTGGGCGAAGCGCGCAGCCGTGATGTGACCGGCCTTGCCGCGCGAGGGAAAGAGGAAACGCGAAGGCGCCGCGTCGCCCGCCGCATCCTTTTGAACAAACTCGGCGCGCACGGCGAGGTAATCGCCGATCGCGCGCCGCGCCGCGCCGCCGACAGGCGCAAAGCGCTCCTTTCCGCCCTTTCCTCGAACGAGGATCGCTTCCCGCATACCTTCCGCTGACGCGAGCGGAAGCGAGACGAGTTCCGAAACGCGAAGGCCGGAGCTGTAAAGAAGCTCGACCATGGCGCGCAGACGCAAGGATTTCGCGCCGGCGCCGCCTGCCGCTTCCACCAGTCTCGCAGCTTCTTCTTCGGTCAGGATTTTCGGCAGCGGCCGACGCGTCTTCGGCCGGTCAATACGAGCGGCGGGATTATCGCCGCGATAATTCTCAGCATATAGAAAAGCATAGAACTGGCGGAGCGCCGAACATTTAAGGGCGGCCGTCGAAGCAGCCAATCCTTCGACCTCGAGCGCTTCGAGAAAGGCGGCGATATCATCAGCGCCCGCAGTCAGGAGCGTTTCCTTTCGCGCGCGTGCAAAGGAGGCAAAACGCTCGAGATCGCGGCCATAGTTCTTCAGCGTATTCGCGGCTGCTGCTCGATCGACCGTCATCATATCGAGAAAAAGCGCGACGAGCCGCCCGTCATCCGGTCGCGCCTTTGCTCTCATGCCGGCTGCTTCGGCTTGAGGCGCGGCGTGAGCTTTGCCGGCGCGGAGGCGGGCGTCGGCAAAGCAGGCGCCTCGGATATGACGGACCGGGGAAACATTGCGGCAATCGCCAGTTCAACCGCGCGCCGGCGGACGATGTCTGTAAGGCCCGCAGCGCGAAGC
>JBGSLM010000055.1:0-2906 GCA_041740755.1 Parvularculaceae bacterium
CCGCGTCTTCGCAAACTATGATCAAATCGTCGCGCTGTGCTGCGACGCCTGGAACAAACTCGTCGATCAACCTTGGCGCATCATGTCCATCGGAAATCGCGAATGGGCCAATGCATGATGCTCAACGCAAATTGGTATTAGAGCTGGCGGCGACCTCATAACGCGCTTATCGCCTCCTTGTTCCCGCCCTGAATTGCGACGGAGTCAGGCGAAGGAACCGGCGAAAAGACGAAGAGAAATGCCCGTGGCTTGAAAACCCGAGCCCATGAGCGATCGCCGTAATACTGTCGTCCGATTCTTCAAGGAGAGCGCAAGCTTCAGCGATGCGGCGTTCCATCACATAACGCATCGGCGTAACGCCGGCTGATGCGAGAAATGCGCTCGCAAAATGGTGCGGGCTAAAACGAGCGATCCGAGCAAGATCCGAGAGGGCGGCCTTCTCGCCGATTTCAGCTTCGATATGATCGATGACCTTTCGAAATCGGCGCGCGCCGAGCCCGCCCGTCGGCGCGCAGCGCGGTTCCGCGCTTTCGCAAAGGCGCGATAAATGAGCGGCGAGTTCAAGTCCGAGCGAATATACATATCTCGCGCCCGAAGGCCCGCCGAGAATGAGCTCGCGCCGGATTTTCGACGTAAGTTCGAAAACCCTGCGATCCCGCACGCCGAAGAGAGCGCGCTGCGATTGGAGCGGGCGCGCGTCCGGTCTCGTAATTCGACCATTGATCGCGATCGCAAGGATTGTAGGCGCGCCGCGCCAGCTGACAAAACCTCTAGCGCCCGCAGGCAAGATCAGCGCCGAAAAGGGTAAAAGAACATGATGGCGCGGACGCGTTTCATGCGCCGCGCGCCAATTAATTTCGCAAGGCCCGCATTCGATGATCGCGGCGATCAGGCCGGCGGCGCCGATTTCGACGCCGTCATTCTCAGGAAGGCGGCCCCGACTCGCATGAATGCGCCCGGCGCTTAAGCTGACCGTCGGCCGAAAGAAGGAAAAGTCCGCGGCGCACGCGAATTCGATGCGGTCATTCCCTCAGCTGAGAGTGAGGGCGCCCATCGCGAGCGCCGTCGCCGGCTGGTTCCTCGCGCTCGCGCTGAGCGGCGTAGTAATTGCGCATCAATTCGTAATGCTCCTCTTTCAGCGCGTCGGTGAACGCATAGGAGTCAAGAGGCGGATCATCGGAAAGGAGGACGCTCGGGCATTGACCTTCATAATTACCAAGGCTTGGAAGGTGCTGGCGATAGCCGACGAGCGCAGCAAGATCTGCTGAGAAGGCGCGTGCGATCGGCGGCGGATAGGCGAGCCATTGGTTCTCCCAGGGCTTTAGCCAACCAAGGCAATAGGAGATGATCAATCCTCGGCGCGGCGTCGCGCTTTTATTGGCCCCGCCCGAATGCAGCGTTGAGCCGAGAAAGAACAGCGCCGATCCGCGCGGCATTGTTGCAGGGATTGCGTCGTCTTCGGGCAGCATCGCGGCCGGGTCGGCGCTGTGGCTCTTCGGCCAAACGCGCGTCGCGCCGTTTTCGGCCATGAAGTCGTCGAGCGCCCACATGACGTTCACCATAAATTGGCGCTCGCCTTTAGGGCCCGGCCACATGTCCTGGTCGCGGTGAGGGCACTGCGCCCGCGCGCCCGGATGGATCTCGATCGCCTGCGTCAGATTGAGCTGAACGCGTTCGCACCATCGGCCGATGGCGCGCTCGACGACGCCAATCACAGTCGGGTGCAAAGCGATCTCCTGCGCTTCGCGCGATCGCCTCAAGACTGACCCGAAGCGCTTGGTCTCCGCGCCGTAAAAGAGACCGCGGCCGAACCGTGCGGCGTCGAAATGCGAACTTAACTCCGAGCAAAGACGGTCAAGCGAGGCGGGATCAAGTAGGCCTGGCACTATCAGATAGCCGTTCGCCGCAAGTTCGGCGGCGAAGGCGTCAAGGCCGGCGCGCGTGTCGACGACGTCAAAGCGATGTGCGTTGGGCAAGTGATTTTCTCCGCAAGCTTATGCGTCTACGGTTGACGGCAGATGAAAGAGCCGGGGCGCGGACGGCGCGCAGCGCCACGGGCGAGCAAGCAAATCGTTCGCGTCGCCGTCCGCATGAATTTGCACGGCTCCAGCGAGCGCGCCGCCGATCTCCTTCGGCGCCCCAAGCGGCGCGCATCGCCATCCGGCCGACAAAACTTCGGATAGGAACGCCATGTGGCAGACGGCCGTGAAGCTCGAGACGCGGGCGTCTTTAGCGTAATCGAGGATACCGCGAGCAAGAATGTTTCTCGCCTCGATCCGCTCGCGCTTTCGTAAGGGAAGACAAAGCCGCGTCACTTCGCGGATATGAGCCCCGCGCGGTATCTCTGTCTCGCAAAGACGCGGAAAGAGCGTGTCGAGAAGATGCGGCCGATCCGTACGCAAGAATCGCAGCGACGCGATATGGTCGCCTGCCGCATCGGCGAGAACGAGATATTCCGCGATGTCGTCGTCAAATCCGTCCCGTTCCTCGCCGTTCTCATGGGCGAGGTCCCAGCCGAATATGTCGATGAAGAGACGCTTACGGTCCTGATGCATCGAACGAACGAGAGCGGGATAGGCGTCGATGTTGAAACGGTTGATGAGGCGCAGCATAAATTCCCCCGATGGCGCGAGGGGAGGGTTGATCGATCGGGCGCTCCCGTCACTGTGCCGATCGGCACATTGACCCGCCTATCGGAGCGCGTCGACCAGCCCGATCTGACCGTCGAACAGGACGCGCATGACGACTTGCATGCGGCTTGCGACCCTGACCCGACCCCTTTGAACGCAGCCGGGTAGAGCTAGTAAAAAGGCTGCATCAAAGGAGGTTTGCGATGTCTGGGAAGCGATATTCGCCGGAAGAAATCATATTGAAGTTGCGCGAGGCGGAAGTGTTGCTGGCCGAGG
>JBGSLM010000056.1:0-20559 GCA_041740755.1 Parvularculaceae bacterium
CCGCGCCCGCCGCAGACGCCGCAGGTCGTCATCGACCGGCGCGCGCCGCCGGCATAGGCGGCAAATAGTTCGCCTGATGCTTGCGCGGATTGCGGCGCGCTATTCGTCGCGTATTTCAGAACGGCGCCAAGACGCGCCGCCGGATGAACATCTGCGAGCGTATGCGAAAGGCTCATCGACTGCAGGATGACGAGAAGGTCGCGCCGCCATGCTTCGAGAATCAGCATGAACGTTCCCTCATTGAACGCGCCCGACGCAGCAACGCCGCCGATGAGGTAGAGATCGCCGTCGGTATGGAAGGCTGCAACCGAGATGTGGAGATTCCGGTTGACGCTTTCGAGCTGGGATTGGCTCAAATTGAAGCCGGAAAAGCGCGCCAGGAACCCGACCTCGGTCACCCTGTCTTTCGCCCCCTCGACCATCGCCATGACGACTGCGAATCGAACATCGCCATCGGTGACGCCATAGACCGCAAAGCCGCTTTCTTCGCCGAGATCGTCAACGACCGAATATCGCTTCTTTAGCGCCGCGAGCACTTTCGGCCTCGGCCAGAGGCCGTCCGCCTGCCCCGCCGCTTCTGACTTCCCGAAAAACGCCAGCATCCTGCCCACCCACGCCACTGAAATTTCGCCGACCCTATCGAACCTCTCCGGCCCGGCCAACCGTCCTTTCGGTCTGGTCGAAATCCCCGCCGCTCTGTGGAAAACCGATAGGTCCGCCGGTTGATTTTGCACTGCGGCAAAGATCGGGCTATAGCCCCTCGGCAACATGTGGGCCGGAACCGCCGTCAAAGGCGTTGCCGACCCGTAACCGGCATGAAATAAGGCCGAAGCGCCTAGTGGGGGACTAGGGGTTTGGGCCGGGTTTGAAGAAGGACGAACGGCGATGAGCGACGATGGGGCGGCTTTGCGCGTGATACTGGCCCAGCCGCGCGGCTTTTGCGCCGGTGTCGAGCGCGCCATCGACATCGTCGAACGCGCGCTCGAAAAATACGGGGCTCCAGTCTACGTCCGCCATGAAATTGTCCACAACAAGCGTGTCGTCGATACGCTCCGCGATCGCGGCGCAATATTCGTTGAGGAAATCGACGAAGTGCCAATCGGCGCCGTCACCATTTTCTCCGCGCACGGCGTATCGCGAAAGGTCGAGGACGGCGCGCAGCTGCGCGATCTCGGCGTCATCGATGCGACCTGCCCCCTTGTGACCAAAGTTCACAAGGAAGGCCGCCGCTACGCGGAAAAGGAATACGACATCGTCCTGATCGGCCATCTCGGCCATCCTGAAGTTGAAGGGACGCTCGGCCAGATTCCCGGCGTCGTCCACGTCATTTCAGAACCCCATGAAGTCGCAACGCTGGAAGTCCGCGATCCAGAGCGCGTATCTTTCGTCACGCAGACGACGCTTTCCGTAAACGATACGAAAGACGTTATCGCCGCGCTGAAAGAACGCTTTCCCAAGATCATCGGCCCCGATACGCGCGACATCTGCTACGCGACGCAAAACCGGCAGACCGCCGTCATCGAACTTTGCAAGCAGATCGACCTACTGCTCGTTGTCGGCGCGCACAATTCCTCGAATTCGAACCGGCTGCGCGAGATTGGTGAGAATTTCGGCATCCCGGCCTATCTGATTGAAGACGCCGGCATGCTCGATCTCAATTGGATCAAGGATGTCAAAACCGTCGGCGTCACGGCCGGCGCATCGGCGCCCGAAACTCTGGTGCAGGAAACGATCGCCAAGCTGCGCACCATCCGAACCGTCAGCGTCGAAGCGCTCGATGGCGTTCGCGAAAACGTCCACTTCAAGCTGCCTGCAGAACTCGCCGACGTTCCTCGCCCGAAAGCGGCGATGGACGCCTGGGCCGTCGAAACCGCCTAAACGAAATCATAAAGAACCGGAGTTCAGGGGATGTCAGTTTCGCTTCATCAACAAATTCGCGTCGGCGCTTATGTCATGAAGCAGACGCTGATGGGCAATAAGCGTTATCCGCTCGTTTTGTTCCTCGAGCCGCTGTTTCGCTGCAACCTCGCCTGCCCCGGCTGCGGCAAAATCGATTATCCAGCGCCGATCCTCAACAAGCGCCTCACCGTCGAAGAATGCATGCAGGCGGTGGATGAATGCGGCGCTCCCGTTGTCGCCATTCCGGGCGGCGAACCGCTCATTCACAAGGACATCGGCGAGATTGTCGCCGGCATTGTCGCGCGCAAAAAATTCGTGTCGCTCTGCACGAACGCGTTGCTGCTTGAAAAGAAACTCGATCTCTTTACGCCATCGCCTTTCCTCTTTTTCTCAGTCCATCTCGACGGCCTCGAAGAAGAGCATGACCGCGCGGTCGACCAGAAAGGCACGTTCCAGATTGCGGTGAAAGCGATCAAGGCGGCGCAAGAGAAAGGCTTCCAGGTCAACGTCAATGCGACGATTTTCGACAACATGTCGGCAAAGCAGGTCGCTGATTATCTCGACTTTGCGACCGATCTTGGCGTCAATATCTCGATCTCGCCCGGTTACGCCTATGAGCGCGCCGAGGACAAGGATCACTTCCTGTCGCGTGAGAAGACGAAGAACCTTTTCCGCGACGTCTTCCGTCTCGGCAAGGAACGCGGGCGGGAATGGAACCTCTCGCACTCAACGCTGTTCCTCAACTTCCTTGCAGGCAACGAAGAATATCTCTGCACGCCGTGGGGCTCGCCGACGCGCAACGTCTTCGGATGGCAAAAGCCGTGCTACCTGCTCGGCGAAGGCTATGTCTCCTCGTTCAAGGAACTGATGGAGACGACTGAATGGGACAGCTACGGCACCGGCAAATACGACAAGTGTTCCAACTGCATGGCGCATTGCGGCTATGAGCCGACCGCCGCGATGGACGCAGTCAAGAACCCGTTGAAGCTGATGAAGCTGAAAAACATGTTCGCGATCCGGACCGAAGGGCCGATGGCGCCGGAAATCGACCTCACCAAAGCGCGCAAGGCCGTCGACGTACACGAAAAGATCGTCGCCGATCAGATGTCAAAGATTGAGAGCGAGAAGAAAAGCGCCAAGGAACCCGCCGAAGGCGCGGCGTAACGCTTCCGTCGCGGCGCCCGAATCGCGCCCGAGCAAGGCGATTTCTTCAAATTGCTGCGGCGCCTTGAGGCAGTCGAACAGCACATTCATAATGTTGACGCCGCCTGACGGCGAAACGGCGCGCAAGGCGGCCTTCGGCAAGGCCCGGTCATGCCCATCGGCAACCACGCGAATTGCGATGAAAGGAATTTCGGCGTGCGCCGCCGCGCGCGCCGCGCCATGGCTTTCCATATCAACGGTCTCGGCGGCGTAGCGCTGATACAGCGCCTTCTTCTTGGCGATCGAATCGACGATTTCATCGGATCCGAAAATCGCAACATGCCGGGGCGAAAATTTGTCGGCCGCCGCCGTAAGCCTCCGGTCGGCGATTACGATATCGCCCTGCGCCGAGACGACACGCTCGCCGAGTATTAAATCACCGCTCTTCAACGACGGATCAAGGCCACCGCAAAGACCGGCGCTGATGATCGCCGCAGCGCCGTCGCCCAGAAATCCTTGCGCGATTTTCTCGGCGCGGTCCGCATTGGCGCCTGAAACGCCGATCCTGACTTTCTTCTCGTCGATGCCCGCCGCCTTCATGCTGGCGCGAACAGCGACTGCCTCGGATTTCAGCCCGCAGACGATTCCGACAAATCCGCTCATGCGGTCCTCCGGCGTTTCATTACGATCGCCGCTGCTCTATCGCCCGATCTGATCGATCCTTCAATGGTCGAGGGAGCAAATGCCGCCTGGCGGCCGCGATTATTCGGCAGCCGTCGGCATGACAGCCTTTTTCGGAACAATCAGCCATTCGGCGAAAATGAGATTGATCGTCCACGAACCCCAGGCCACCGTCTGGTAAGCCTCGCTCTCAGTCATGCCAAGACCGACGATCAGCGCCGGTATGCCGATACGCAATGTCACGGCGGCGTAGGTCAGCGCGTAGGACCGGATCATCCAGCGCCGGTGGTCGGCAAAATTGCGACGAAGGACCGACTGCAACGCCATGCCGGTCGTCAGCACCCAAAGCAACGCTAGCGCGATGAATGCAAACCTGGTTTGCGCGCCGCCCATCGGATTCATCGCGAGGATGAACGCGCCGATAGAGCCGATAGCGACAAAGAGCAAATAGGCGCGGCCAGTCCAGCGGTGGATAGCAGGCGCCTTTCGCCGGATGACGGAGAGAAATTGCAGCGGTCCCAACAATAGTGCGCCGACGCCGCCGAGCGCATGCAGACGGAAGCCCAAAGTCTCTCCAGGCGCATCCGGCTTCAGTCCGAATGCTGACGGATCAGCGAATACGTAGTATGCGGAGCGATAGGCGATATAGACGGCGGCGGCGGCCATCACCGACCACAGAACAGCCGAAACAACCTGCCTGTACGATGTCACGACGCACCTGGGCGCATTCCGCTATCATAAGCGCCCATTTTTCAGGATGGAATGGCGCACGCCAAGCGAGGATTAGACGAGGTGGCCAGATATTGCGGCAAGCCGCTGCGGCGCCGGTTAAATCCGCAGCGCGCGGATCGCCAGCGCCGCCGCCGTATCTCCCGACCGTATCGATCCTTCAATAGTCGCGGGAACGCCGGTCGCCGTATGATCGCCGGCGAGGAACAGATTTCGAAACCCGGTCGCCGCCTTCAGCCGCTTTTGCGCCGCTTGCGGCGACTGATCGGGCGTCGCCCTCCGCTCGCGGATTACACGCACGGCCTCATAGGGCATATTGCCGAGATCGAGCGCAATCTGCGTCTCCCGCCACATGTCGTCCGCCGCTTTCTGGTTCGGCACGTCGTCCATGCCGATTGCATGGCTCGCCGAGACGGTAAGGCTGACCACATCTTCGCGCACGAACGCCCATTGCGCATCCGACGAGATCATCCCGATGAAAGGCGAGTCGCCGAGGGCGCCCGCTGGAACCGGATGCAAGGTGCGATAATGCACGTTCAATATCGACGCGCTGTCATCCGGCGGATCAACATCGGGAACAATCTGTTTCAATCGCGAGGGCGGAACGGCGAGAATGACTGCGTCATTTTCGTTAAGTTCGATTTTCTCCTCGCCAAAATCCAGCGATGAAACGCGGCCATCGGAAAATTCTGCGGCGCGCAGGCGCGCATTGAACCGCACTTCAGCGCCTTTGGATTGAATATGCCGAACGGCGGGATCGATAAAGGCCGGTCCGAGCCCCTTCTTCGCAGCAAGCGGACGCGACGCCTTGCCCCCCAACAGAAATGTTTCACGGATCACCGACCACAGCAACTGCGCCTGGCCGAGATCCGGCGTCGCGTTCAGCACGGCGAGCGTCAGCGGTTCCCAAAATCGCCTGTAAAGAACGTCATCCTTGTCGACAATATCGGCGACGGTCTGATCCTTACGCGCAAACGCGATGCCTGCCGCCTTCACATAATCGAAAAGCGTCGTATTCGGCACGCGCGCCTTCGGGTCGAAAATCCATGACGGAATCATTCCGTCATTAATGCGAACCCGCCAGCGCTCGCGGGACTTTACATCGACAAAAGGATAGGACGCGTCCGTCGGCCCCGTCAGCGCATCGTTCGATCCAATGCGTTCGAGATAATCGAGCGCAGAATGATTGCCCGACATGATCATGTGATTGCCATTGTCGATTTCGCGTTCAAGCGTCCTGTCGTAAAACGACCGGCAACGTCCGCCCGCATGACCGGCGGATTCATGGATTGTGACTTTGGCGCCTGCGTCCGCAAGACGGACAGAGGCCGCGAGGCCGGAAAGTCCTGCGCCGACAATGTGAATGCGGGAAGCGGCGTTCGTCATCGCTCGATTCTCAATTCATTCGAGACAAGGGCGGCACGAGCGCATAGCGCGCGGCGATGGCGAGCTTTTCAATCTTCGAGATTGAGAGCGGATCGCCAATCCGATCCCAGCCGCGCGCTTCGAGCTTTTTCAGATACGCCTCGTAAACGCCCATCATCAAAAGCGCGGGGCGGACCGTCTTCCAGTCAAGATCGCCGAGCGCCGAGCGCGCGTCGGCGAACCTCTCGTTGGCGAGCGCCCCAAGGTCGCGCGCCACACTTGCGAGCGAAGCCTCATGCGCGCCGCCCGTTAACGACCGCATGATTTCAACCGCGGACTTCGGCGCCGTGTGTTTCTCCAATAACTCAGCCGGCAAATAAAGCCGTCCAATCTTTGCATCTTCAGCGACGTCTCGAAGGATGTTCGTCAGTTGCAGCGCATCGCCGAGCGAAAGCGCAAAACGGTCCGAAGAGTTTCCTTTTGGCGCGCCAAAGACCGGCATCGACAACAGGCCGACTGCGCCAGCGACACGGCGCGTATAGGCAAGGAGCTTTTCCATCGACGGCGCAACGATCGGACCGTCCGCATCCATCTCCATGCCCTCGATCATCATCAGGAATTCCTGTTTGGGAAGATCGAAAGCGCGGACAGGATCAAGCAGCGCGACGCCGGTCGCAAGCTGCGGACGCCCCCCATAGAGCCGCTCAATTTCCGCGCGCCATTCGGAAAGACGGCGGCGCCTTTCCTCGCGCGTAAGTCCGTCATCATCGGCGATATCATCAACTTCGCGGCAGAATGCGTAAATCGCGTGCATCGCCTCGCGGCGCTTTTTCGGCAGGATTGACATGCCGGCGCCGAACGATGTGCCGGAGCGCTTCACCGTTTCTTCGGCGTGACGCTTTGCCTTGTCGATATCAATCGCCGCCGCCGTCAAGCGCCCCTCCCGGCCGCAAGGAATCCTGAAACGGCGCCGGCTATTCCGGCAAAGGCGAAATCCGGTTTTTTCAGCGCAACGCGCGTCGCCAGCGGATCGCCCTTTCTGAGGAGTTCAATCAATCTGTCTGCGAGACGCACGATTACTGCGGACTCCATAGCGAGATGGCGGCTCTTCAGCGCAAACGGCAATCGGCGCGCATCGATCATCAGCGCATCGGAGCCGTCGAGCATGCGGTCAATCACACGGCGCAAAGCCGGCGAGCAGACATCTGCGTCAATGTCATCGACGCTTCCGCCTTCTTCAGCGAGCCACGCATCGATCACATAGACGCGGTCGAGGCTTTTCTTGTCTTTGCCGCAATCCTGAAGATGATTGACGATCTGCAACACCGTGCACAGCGCGTCTGAATAACGATAGCCGGCTTTGTCTTCGCCGTGCAGATCGAGCAAAAAGCGCCCGACCGGGTTCGCCGATTTCTCGCAATAGCCGAGAACTTCGTCCCACGAATGATAGCGCAGCTTCTCGCAGTCCTGCACAAAGGCTGCAATGAGATCAGAGCCATGGACGGTCGAAACGTTGGCGGCCTTCATGCTCTCGCGCAGCGCATGCGCCTTGGCGAATTCTGGACCGAAACCCGCCTCCCCGCGAAGCGCTGCGTCGAACGCCTTCAGGCGCAGGATTTTTTCCTGCGGGGCGAGCGCCTCGTCATCCGCAATATCATCGATCGCCCGGGCGAAGTCGTAATAAGCCCTGACATGCGGGCGAAGCCGCTTAGGGAGCAGGAAGGAGCCGACGGGAAAATTCTCGTCAGCCGCCCCTTTGCCGGACGGCGTCTCGACCGCGCTGGCGGCATATTCTGAATTCGCCCGCATAGGACCTTTCATCCCGGTTCGAGGCTGGTTTAGGGAGTTTTCATCGCCAAGAAAACCGCTCTTGCGCTGAAAGACGCAGCCAGCTTTACAGAACCTGAGAAAATAACGGCAACACCATGGTTCTGATTGCGATTTCCTCCCTCGTCCTCGTCGCCTGGATAGGCCTTGCAGCGAAGCGCCTGCCGCCTTTTCTTGCGCCGCCACGGCTCGGCGCCTCTAGGGCGCCTGCAGAATGGCCCGGCGTCGTCGCCGTCATCCCTGCCCGCAATGAAGAGGAGACAATCGGCGCTGTCATCGCAGCTCATGGAGCAGCTGATTACGCAGGCGCTTTTTCGGTCATCGTCGTCGATGATCACTCGACCGACGCGACAGCCGAACGGGCGATGGCTGCTTCAAACGGCTTACTGACGATTATCGCGGCCCCGTCCCTGCCCGCCGGCTGGACCGGGAAATTGTGGGCGGTGAACGCCGGCCTCGCGTCGGCGAAGTTAAATGCGCCCGACGCCAGATATGTTCTGCTTACCGACGCCGACATCGTGCTTGCGCCGACAACGCTCTCAGCGCTGGTGGCGCAGGCCGAGGAAACATGCGCAGCGCTCACATCGCTGATGTCGCGTCTCGATTCTCGCGGATGCTGGGGCGGCCTCCTTATTCCGGCCTTTGTCTATTTCTTTCAGAAACTTTACCCGTTTCATTTTGCGAATGACGCATCGAGAAAACTCGCTGCGGCGGCGGGCGGCTGTATGCTGGTTCGGCGCGACGCGCTTGACGCAATCGGCGGTGTCGACTCAATCCGTGGAATCCTGATCGACGATTGCGCGCTTGCGAATGCTGTCAAGAAATCCGGGCGCCGGATATGGATCGGCCTTGCGAAGGACGAGGCGATCTCTCTTCGCGACAATCGTTCGCTCTCGTCGATCTGGTCGATGGTCACACGTTCGGCCTTCGCGCAGATCAACCATTCGTGGACTTTACTGGCCGGAACGGTTGCCGGAATGATTTTTCTTTATTTAGCGGCCCCGTTGATCGCACTCGCCTATGCGTTTCATCAAAACGCTGCGGCGCTTGTGATCTCGGCGGCGGCCCTTGGATTGATGGCGCTTACCTATCTGCCGACTGCGCGAATTTATGAAATGGCTACATGGAGGACGGCGCTTCTACCGGTCGCCGCGCTATTTTACACGCTGATGACCGTCGCCTCCGCCGTCAATCATGCGCGCGGACGGGGCGGCGCCTGGAAAGGCCGGACCTATCCCGCCTGATCAGGCGACAAGGCCCTTCGCTCTAAACCAGTCGAGCGCGGCCTTCAGCGACGGCTCAAACGGCGCCGATATCCAGCCGAGTTCGCTTTTGGCTTTTTCGCTCGAAAATGCGACGCGGCGGCCGGCAAGCCGAACGCCCGTCAGCGGCGCTTTCGGCGCTTTGCCGGTGATGCGGGAAATAAGGCTGGTATCAACGACGCCGGCGAGCAGGGCGACCGCATAGGGCAATTGCGTGCGCGGCATTCTCTTTCCGCTCAGTCCCTCAAGCGTATCTAGCAGTCGCTGCATCGGGACGTTCTCTCCGCCAAGGAGATAGCGCTCGCCGCGTCGGCCCTTGTCGCGGGCGGCGATGAATCCTTCAGCAAGGCTTCTCACATCGACGAAATTGAGCGTGCATTCGATTGTCGCCGGCGTCCTTCGGGCAAGGAGATCCAAAATCATGCGCGTCGGCGGCGTGAGGCTTTCATCGCCCGGGCCGAGCGGTTCCGTTGGAATGACGATCACGGCGTCGAGACCGGATTGTTCGACGGCGCGTTCTGCAAGCAGCTTCGAGCGCGGATAGGCGCCGAGCATTTCTTCCGGCGCCAATCGGACGCTCTCGTCAACGCTTGACGCGCCGACCGGCGTTCCAACGCCGACGAGCGTCGTCAGGCTCGAACAATAAATGAAGCGCTTAACGCTGGCGGCGCGCGCAGCCTCCAGCATCATCCGCGTACCGAGATGATTGACGCGATCGAATGCTGCGCCGTCACGTGCCCAAAGCTGCGCATTGCCCGCCAGATGAAAAACCGTATCGACGCCTTCAACGGCTTGCGCCGCGACTGCCGGATCCTCGATCGATCCGCGAATGGTTTCGCCAAGGTAGCCCTTCTCAAGGTCAAGCACGCGGACGCGTTCGCCGCGCGCCGTCAGCGCCTCGACAAGATGGCGGCCAACGAAGCCTGCGCCTCCCGTAACAAGCGAAAGGGTCACGAAGCCGCTTCGCTCCGCTTGCAGACGACAAGCCCCCGGTCGAGCGCCGAGCCGATCACAAGCAGCCCCTCTTTTTCGACGGCGGCCGATGCAGCCGAAAAAGTCTGACCTTTGGGGTCCTCAAAGAGAAGCGTCGCAGACCCGCTTTCGGGATCGATTCTGACGACGCGGCTGCCGCCGCGCCCGGCGCCAAGGCGGCGCTGGGCGCCGATCGCAAAGAGCGATGGGTGCAACGCGGCGATAATCGCGCCGCCCTCGCCCTCCGTCAAATTGTCCGGCGCGCCGGGAAGCTCGATTTTCCTGTCGATCCTGAATCCTTCTCCGACTTCATCTAGCACGAACAGCGCCATGTCGCGCGTCGCCGCAAGAGCAAGCCCCCTGTCGCCAGTTGCGATCACGCCGTTTGCGTGCCGCACCCCGTCGAAGACGCCTTCGCCTTCCGCCGTTTCGACGCCGCTGGAGCGCGAGCCTGTCAGATCTTCAACGCCGCCGCGCCAGCCGCACGCTGCATGATCGAACGAAACGAATGTGCGCTCGCCGATCTGGGCGACATCGTTTGCGGAACATCGCGGATTGCCGCCATCGCCGATGAAGACGGCGCCGTCGGCGCCGGCGCGTTCAATGCGCGGCGTCATGCGCCACTTGCGATCGATTTGCTGATAAGACCTGTTGACGAAGGTGATCTCGCGGCGCGCCTCATCGAATGTGACCCCATGAGGCCTCAGTCCGCCAGCGACGGTATCGCGGGCGACAATTGACGATACCGTCAACACGGTTTCATCGCTCTTTAGCGCATCCAGTGACGCCGCGTATATTCCGCCCTGGTCGAGATTGCTCTCGCGCTTTCGCGCTTGCCGCTCGACAGCGCGGCGGTCATACGCGGAAATCAGAATGCGGCGTGCGGCTGCGTCAAAGGCGAGATCTTCGGCGCCGACAACGGCTTTTCCCGTATAGGAATCGATCAACGCCACGCGGCGGCATTCGCCGATCGCATAAAGCGCATCGCCCTCAACCTTTTTCGCGCAGGCCGACATCGTCAGCGCTGCAATTGCCGCCCCAAGGAATAATCGCACCGCCATTGAGCCCCCCGGCCAAGCTGGTTCCGTTGAACTCTCCCGGTTACTGGCCGGGCCTCCTGTAACCCCATCGGTCGATGAAACGGCCAAGCCGCTTTTCGACTTTCGCGGCGGCCTCGTCCGAATAGGCGAACCTATTCTTCTCGAACGCCTTCACCGACGCAAGATAGGCCTCAAATTTTGGCTTTGCGTCAACAAACCCCGGCAATTCAAGCGTCTGGTGAATGCGCTCGATCGTGCCCAGTGCGTCCCGGTCGAGGTCTTCATAGGCAAGATCGAGGTAATCGGGAGCGGAAAGGCCAGCCGAGTCGCGGTCAATCGCGTCCATCATCCGCTCATAAACCTCGAAAATCGTCTCGTCGATATCGACATGGGCGTAGGATTGCAGCGCGAATTCGGCGAGCAGCTTCTCGTAGAAGTTTCGCATCGAGACGAAGACTTCATAGGGATTGCGCCGGATGTGTACGAATTTTGCGTCAGGAAACATAGTGCGCAGCATCGCGAGCCGCGCCGTATAGACAGGATTCTTGATTAGCAGCGTCTTCTCATCCTGATATTTCGAGAGCTTGCGCAGCAGATAGACGAACCGCTGCTTCCAACGAGCGATGTCGCGTTCGCAACAGCCGTCGAAAAAGAGGCCGCGATTCAAAAATTCGGTGAATGCTTTCGGAAAGTAGATGCCGTGATAAAAAGAAAGGTCGGTCATGTTGGCGACGGCGATTTCGTCTTCCTGCGGGCTGTCGGGCGCTACCGGGATATTGTCTATATAACGATGTTCGGGGAGCGCCCGTTCGAGCAAGGGGCGAAACGCCCTCGCAAGGCCGAATAGATCCCACGGCAGGCCGGTCGCGACCGGCGGCACGAATGCCCAGTCGCCGCTTTTGCACATGATGTTGTAAAGATGCGTCGTCCCGGATCGCCAGTGACCGAGAATGAAGACCGGCGGCGCTAGGTCCGATGCGTCAGGCAACCGGTCTTCCATCACGAAGTGTTCGACCGTGGAAAACGGCCAGCGCGCCAGCGCGGCGCCGGCGATCATCGCGCCGGCAAGCGGCTTTTCGGGAAGCCCTGCGCGCCCGACGACGCTGGCGAGGGTCCCGAAATCTGCGCCGCAAAGCGGATGTGCCATTTGATGATCTCTCGCCGCCGAAAAAGGGAATGAACCGTCGCGCTTTAACAAAGCGCGACGGGTGAGGCCAGCGCCCTCGGTGATTCGTCGAAAATGAGGCGGATTTCAGCGATTTCCGCCCTGAATTCAGACCGATTCAGCCCTATGGTTAACGCTTCGTTGAACAGGCGTGGTCAAGGGTGGCTCCGGCGTCCCGTCAACGCCGCAACAAATTCCGGCTGGCCATCGTTTCGTGAAGTCTGTTCGCATTACCCTGTTGAGCTCGATCTGCATCGCAGCGTTCGCCGCGCGCGCCGAGGCGGCGGACGACTATGTCGTCATCTATGAAGGCGCGCCGCCCGGCCTCGCCGAAAAGTTCGCAAAACTGACGAACCTGTCGCTTGAACGGCGCCCTTACCCGACCGCCGCCGCAATCCGCAGGGTCGGCGCGGAAGATCTGACGATCATCAAACGCGCACTGACAGCTGCTGGCTATTACGCCGCCGCAGTCTCGTTCCGCATTGAAGGCGATTTGAATGAAGGCGAGAAATTAAAGGCGATCTTCGACATCGAGCCCGGCGCCGCGTTTCGCATCGTCAATCATACGATTGTCTTTGAGGATGCAGCGGGCGGCGAGCGCCCATCAACTTTTAGCGACGCGGATATAAAAGTCACCGACCATGCCGACGGCGCATCGCTTGAGCGTAACCAGCAGGAATTTCTCTCATCGCTTTGGGCCAAGGGCTATCCCGCCGCACGCATGGTCGCGCGGCGCGCCGAGGCGCATATCGATGCCGGAACGGCGGACGCGATCTACACCTTCGAAAGCGGGCCGCGCGCCTCATTCAACGGTATCGACATCGAAGGCGCAAAAGAAACAAACGAAGATTTCCTTGCAAAGCTGAAAACCTGGGAAGAAGGCGAACTCTTCGACCGCGCAAAACTTGTCACCTATCGCGACCGCCTTGCTAAAACCGGCCTGTTCTCGACAATCGAAGTTGCGCCCGGCGCAGTCGAAGAAGCGGGCGTCGCGCCGGTCCGGGTCACGATCTCCGAAAGGAAGCGTCGCACGATCGGCGCCGGCGTTTCCTATTCGACCTCTGAAGGGCCGGGCGGAAGGCTGTTTCTCGAATATCGCAACCTCTTTCATCGAGGCGAGCGGGCTCGCCTTGAAATTGAAGGGTCTGAAATCCGCCAGTCGGTCACTTTTGATATCGACAAGCCGCTTCCCGGTTTTCCGGGATCGGCCTATGGAAATTTCGCGTTTACGAATGAAACGACGGACGCTTTCAAAGCGCGCACTCTGGGAGTCTCCGGCGGTCTCGCCAAGAACTGGATTGACGATAAGCTTGAGACCAGGGCGGGCGTCGCCCTCGAAACATCGAAAGTCGAGCCGAACCTCGCAACAACGTCAACGGTCATGGAGGAGCGGAATTATTTCATTTCGTTTCCGCTCTCTGCGACGTGGGATACGGAAGACGACCCGCTGGCCCTGACCAAAGGCGCGCGCGCGTCGTTGTTCGCGATCCCTTATTTCGGCTCTGACCAGTTCACGCGCCTTGAAGCGGTCGCGCGAAGCCGAATCCATTTCGGCGATGATGACAGGTTCACGATTGCCGGCCGGATGCGTATCGCCGCAACGGCTGGGCAGGCGCTTCAATCGCTTCCGGTAAACAAGCGCGTTTATGCCGGCGGCGGTTCATCGGTTCGCGGCTATGACTATCAATCGGTCGGTCCGCTCGATCCGAACGGGGTCCCAATCGGCGGCCGGTCTGCGGTTGACGCTGCTATCGAGGCGCGCGCGCGGGTGATGAAGCGCGTACAGCTTGCGGCCTTTGTCGACGCAGGCGCCGTCTATTCGCAAAGCTTTCCCGATTTCACCGGCGATTATCTTGTCGGCGCCGGAATCGGCGTTCGCTACCTTTCAACGATCGGTCCGATCCGTCTCGACGCGGCGGTTCCGCTTGAAAAGCGCGCGACAGATCGCAATTTCCAGGTTTACATTTCGCTGGGGCAGCCATTTTGATGCGCGCGCTCTTTCGCATAACGCCTGCCTTCACGGCTGTCCTTTTCGGCGCCCTCGCCGCCGCATGGGTCTTTTTGTTCGCAACACCGCCAGGGCGTACATCCTTGAAGCATCTCGCCGAAACGAAGATCGGGGCCGCCACTGGCGGCGAAGCATCGATCGGCGAATTGGGCGGCGCACTTCCCGGCGCCGTCACGCTCGAAAATATTGCGCTTTCGGACCAGCGCGGCATATGGCTCACCATTGACCGCGCGGAACTCGTTTGGCGTCCGTTTTTGCTGCTTCAGGGAAGAATCGAGATCGATACCGCGTCCATTGCCGGCGCGCGTCTGTTGCTATCGCCGCCTGACCGGCCGGATGACGAGAAGAAGCCGCGCGGCTTTGAACTTCCGGACCGCATGCCGAATATTTCAATCGGCGGGCTGAGCATCACTGATTTCCGGGTTTCGGAAAATCTGGCTGGAAACGAAGTTCGCCTCGACGCCGGCGGATCGGCGAGAATGGGCGGACGCATCCTTGATATTGCGCTCACTGCGACCAGCAGCGGCGACAGGGATTACCTGAAGGCCAGCATTGAACGGCAGGGCGATAATCTGTCGACAAATATCATCGTAAAATCGGACAATGACGGGGCCATCGCCGCGATCACAAACCTTGGCGGCGCCGTCTTCATTGAAGCCGATGGCGTCGGCCCCCTCGCCGGATATAAGCTCGACGTCAATGCGTCGCTTGGATTATACGGCGCCTTCAGCGGCGCCATCTTCGGCGATTTCGAGCGCATGGAGACTATCGCGTTTGAGGGGAAGGCGGAACTCGGCGAGCGACTTTCAAATACCTCCAACGCCGTCGGAACAAGCGCGTCGTTTAAGGGGGCATTCGCACCGCATGATGATGGCGGCGAGATCGCCATTGCGCGCTTCCAGTCCGCCCTTGGCGTTGCGCAAGGAACAGCACGCTGGCGCAATCGCGGGGCTGCTCTCGACGACGTGACGGTTAAGGCGTCGGCTTCCCTCGACGAATCCTGGCGTCCGGACATTCGCCCCTATATCGGCGACCAGATTAGCGTTGACGGCGAGATGCGCCTCAAAGGCGGGGATTACGTCGCCGACGCAGCAATCGAGGCGACATACTTCAATGGCATCCTGAAGGGCGTCATTTCCGACCTGCGCAGTTTTGCGCGGGGGCCCGCGGATATCAGTCTCACGCCAAACGCCGCACTGCCTGACGGGCTTTCCGGCGGTGCCGAAGTCTCCGGCAGTTTCGATTTGAAATTTGGCGAAAGCATCGCCGCCGAATCGCTGAACCTGAAGACCGCGCAAGGCGGAACATTCATGGGCGTCGCGGCCTATAATTTCGACACGCGTTACTTTGCGGCGAAGGGCGATGCGTCGGCGCCGCCTGCATTGTTTTCTTCCGTCAATGCAAAGCTCGCTGCAAAACGTAACGCAAGCGGGACAATTGGCATCAAAGGAACGCCGGAGAATTTCTCAGGAACCATTGTCGCTAGCACGCCTTCATTGCTCTACGACAAGCGCGTCTTTCCAGCGTCGCGTCTTTCGATCGCTTTCGCCGATGCGCCGGCGGCGACCGCAGGTCAGATCGCGCTGCGCGCGGCGGACGGATCGCTTCGGCTAAATTCCAACTTCGCACGGAGCGCGCGCGGAGATTTGCGCGCAAGCGGCATCGATTACGCCGGCGCCGATTTCGCGCTGAAAGGGTCGGCGACGCTCATCGCAGACGGCGGCGGAATGGATGTAGACCTCGCTTATCGCGGCATCGGCGCCGCAGAACCCTGGCCAGGCTTTGCACTCGCTGGCGACTTCATTGCAAAGGGCGCTATTGCGCGTGGGGATTCGACCAACCGGCTGACGGTCACGGCTGGCGCGCTCTCGTCGCGCAACTGGAAAGTCGAGGGACTATCGATAGACGCCGATGGACCGTCTTCGCGGCTTGCCGTGAGCGGGACTGCGTCGGCGTTGTCAATTGAAGGCGCGGCGCCCATCAGCGACCTTGCCGCCGTAGCGACCGTCATTTTTGGTCGCACTCTGCGGGTCGATTTGACCAAGCTGACCGCTGACCTGGCGGGCGCGCCTGTCAAGCTCCTGCAACCGGCGCACATTACGATCGGCAAGGGCGTCACGATGGACACTCTCCGCGCTGCAGTCGGGCGCAGCGGGTCGATCTCGCTCGACGGAGAATTTACCGGCAAGCGTTGGCGCGCAAAAATTGCTTCACGTCGAGCGCCGATTGTAAGTGCGTCATCTGTCATTGATATCGATATCGACCTCGATACTGATCGCAAAGCGCCGGCAAGCGGCGCATTCACGATTTCATCGCTGCTGTCAAAGACGGAGGATGCAAATTTGTCCGGCCGCCTGAACTGGGACGGTCGATCCTTTTCGCTCTCGACCGATGAAATGACAGAGGCGCTCGATCTCGACCTTTCCCTTCCAGCACGCCTGATACGCACTCCTCGCCTTTCTATTTCAACCGATGGGCAAATGAGCGGAAATGCACGCTATGCTGGACGGGTGGAGACGATCGCCGGATTTTTGCCAGCCGCTCTGCAATCGATTGAGGGCGCGCTCAGTTTCACCGGGCGAGCGTCCGGAACACTGGCGGCGCCGAAGCTCACCGGCGACCTGACCATCTCGAACGGAGCATTCACGGAACTCTCCTCCGGCCTCAGCATCGTCAATATCGACGCGACCGCGCGCGCCGACGCCGCGCTTTCGGGCTCGACGATTGAATTCAAGGCGTCGGGAAGCGGCGTGCGGCAAACGGAAAAAACGATTTCTGCTTCCGGTACGATTACGCTCGGCAAGGAATCCCGCCTTGCATCCCGGACTAACTTCACCCGCGCGAAATTGAGCGCTGGGCCCGTCACAGAGGTCGAAGCAAGCGGCGAAATCGACCTTTCCGGATCGTTTGAGAACCTCATCGCTACTGGCGACCTCACGGTCAGAAGCCTCGACGCGCGCGTCTTCACGCCGGAAACGACAGGCCTTGTCGATATCAACGTAGTCCGCATGACCGGCGAAGGCCGCCCCGCAGCGGCGACAAACGCATCTCCGCTGACGACGATCACCTACGCCCTCCGCATTAAGGGCGATGATAGGATATTTGTTCGCGGACGCGGTCTTGAAAGCGAATGGCGCGCCGACGTTAACATCGAAGGCCGCGCCAGCGCTCCTGCGATCCTCGGTTCGATGACCATGAAGAACGGCGAAATCACGTTCGCCGGACGGCGGTTCGAAATGTCGGAAGGGAAAATCGCCTTCGACCGGCTTTCGATCAACAATCCCTCGCTCTATCTGATCGCCGAACGTGAAACGAAATCAGGAACGCAGGCGACGATCACCATTGAAGGGCGCGCACGGGCGCCGAAAATTTCACTTACCTCAACGCCGGCGCTCCCGTCTGAAGACATCATGGCGCTGATCCTTTTCGACAAGCCGGCAAGCGAGCTTTCGGCGATTGAATCGCTTCAGGTTGCCGAGGGCCTCGCAGAACTTGGCGGCATCGGCCCTTTCGGCGGCAACGGGATTACAGGATCCGCCCGTCAGGCGCTCGGCCTCGATCTTCTCAACCTCGACATCAACGAAGCAGACAGCGCCGCGAGCTCGCTGACCATCGGCAAATACGTCGCCGACGGCCTCTTCATCTCGGCAACGCAGGACGCGCGCGGCGAGAACGGGTCGGTTCGCATCGAGTATGAGATCGACCAATCCTTCACCGTCGAAACCGAACTGCGTCAGGACGGCGACCAGACGGTCTCGGCTAACTGGAAACGCGATTTTTAAGCATGCAAAAATAGCATTTCCTTGAACTTGCGGGGAGTGCTGACGAATGCCTTATATTTCTGATCTCCAAGGTCTTTTCAGCCTTATCATCCAAAAGATGATCATCAAGTCCGTCCCGGAAATTCGATCTGTTTCCACGCGCCGCGGAACCTATTTGCCTCCCGGTTTCGGCGTCCGCAACAGCCGCGATGGAGACTTCAAATGGCAGTGATGAAGCTCACCAAGCAGACGATCGAATCGGCCGCAGCCGGCCCTGAGCCATACGAGCTTCGCGACACCGACGTAAGCGGCTTTCTTTGCAAGATCACGCCATCGGGCCGAAAGGTTTTCATGCTGGCCTACCGAAACAAGCATGGCCAGAAGCGAAAGCCTGCCATCGGGCAATTCGGCGTGTACACGGTCCAGGAAGCACGAGAAATCGCGCGGAAATGGCTTCACGAGGCCTACGCCGGCAACGACCCAAGCCGGATCAAATCCGCCGACCGCGCCGCGCCGTTGATGTCCGAGTTATGCGAACGCTTCATGTATGACCATTCTGAGCTGCATAATAAGATCCGAACGCAACAGGGTTATCGGCAACAGATCAATCAGCGCATCCTCCCCGCTCTCGGCTCGATGGCGATCGAAAATGTGACGCGCGCCGACATTGTCGCCGTTATGCGCAGCAACGCTTCGAGTCCGACTCAGGCCAACCGGACCATTGCGCTATTGAAGAAGATGTTCAACTGCGCGGAGCTCTGGGGATTGCGCCGAGAAGGGTCGAATCCCTGTCGCTTGATCAAGATGTACCCAACGAATCCGAGAACGCGCTTGCTCAGCGATTTGGAGGTCCGGAACATATTTCATGCAGTTGATCGGCTCGATCGGGAGCGGCGCATCCACCCGACATTTACGTTCGTTTGCCGAATGCAGTTTGCTCTCGCAGCGCGAGTGGGGGAGGTTTTGAACCTTGAGTGGGACTGGATCAACTTCGATCGAAAGCTGATTGAGTGGCCCGATAGCAAGACGGGATCCATGAAAAAGTTCATCAATGACGACGTGCTTGAACTCCTCGATCAAGCTTCTTCAAAGGGAAAATCGAAATACGTTTGCCCGTCGATAAAAGATGCGGAGCGGCCGCTCAATTTGCACGTGTATTATTCAAGCGGTTGGAAGCCGATATTGCAGGAGGCGGGGGTGAGGCATTGCGGCACGCACCATGTGAGGCATCGCGCGGTTACGGACATCGCCAACGCGGTCACCAATGTCAGGACCGGAATGTCGATGACGGGCCACAAGACAGTGGCGATGTTCATGCGCTACGTGCATCCGGAGGAGGATCGCATTCGCGCGGCCAACGCCGAAATTGCACGTCAACGCCGCCTGCTTCAGGCCGGCGCACTCGTGGATTGATCCCCAGAGGACCGACATCGCCCGCGGAGCTGCAAGGCGTGGACAGTCTCGCCCGACCCCACAGCGCGCTTGGCAACTTGATGCCGCACGCCTTCAGGGAACAAACTCATATCACTCGCACGAATGGTTGCATAACGACTGGCTGCAAATCGGGGTCATGATCACTTGGACGTCGAGGCTGGCGGACCATCCTGGCGCTGCTTGCGAGGGCTCTTTGAGCGCACGACCCTGGCGGCGCGCGCATTTCTTAACGCCGTAAGAACTTAGGAATGCAGTGGAGCGGGCTGGTCTGATCGCAGGCCCAACGCGGGGGCGCCCGATGGCGCGGGGCCGCGCGAATACACGACGCGCAGGCATCATGAATCCGCTTCACCGCGTATCTCCATCGCCGAAAGTCCGGGTTGCACGCCGATCAACATTCCAAATCCGGGGCCGATTCACAGCAGCCGCGCGGAACCGGCACCTTGAAATTGATTCGGATTCGCTGAAATTGGGGTCCAGAGCCGCAGGCGGCGCGGAAGGGCGGGCGGTGGGCCTGCGTTTTTTCGACCTCTTTTTCCACGGAACGTGTAACCTTCCGCGACCTCAACGCGAAGAACGTGCAGGGAGCGCCATTGTCGACCAGCGACGACCAGCTTCGGACCCTGATGGGGCGCAGTCTCAATGGGGATGCGCGCGCCCATGAGGAGCTGCTTCGGTCTCTGACGCCGATATTGCGGTCCTATTTCGGGCGCCGCCTGCGCGACGCCGCCTGCGACGTGGACGATCTTGTGCAAGAGTCTCTGATAGCCATTCATTCTCGTCGGGCGACCTACGACCTTTCGCGGCCACTGATGCCATGGGCCTACTCGATCGCCCGCTACAAATTGATGGATCACTTCAGACGCTCGGGCGCGAGTGCCCTCCAAGTAGAACTCGACGAGACTCATGCCGCTGAAGAGTTTGAAGACGGTTGCACAGCCGGCATGGACGTCGATCGACTTCTTGCCAGACTTTCGCCCAAACAGCAGATGGCGATTCGCGCGACGAAGATCGAGGGCGAAAGCATTGCTGACGTCGCCGCAGCGAGCGGTCTATCCGAAGCCGATGTGAAAGTTTCCGTCCATCGTGGACTGAAATCGCTCGCGGCCAAGGCTAGAGAGCAATGACCATGGAGACGAACGATCTCATCTTGCGGCTGGCGCGTGAGGTGAAGCCGGTCTCGGCGCGCGCAATGGAAATGCGCCTCGCGGGCGGCGTTACGGCCGGCGCCGTCGTCGCTTTCGCGGCGCTTTATCTGACGCTCGGCGTGCGC
>JBGSLM010000057.1:0-6776 GCA_041740755.1 Parvularculaceae bacterium
GATAATGGCGGCGGCAAGGGTCCAGGGCGGGGCGGCGAGCCGCCCGATCTCGATGAACTCCTGCGCGCGTCGAAACAGCGGTTGAAGCGCGCATTCCCGCGCAGCGGCGGAACCGGCGGCGGCGCGCCGCAATTCAGTCGCCAGACAATAGGTCTCGCAGCGGCGGGCCTTGGCGTCCTGTGGGCGCTCAGCGGATTTTACCAGGTGGCGGCGTCGGAACTTGCGGTCGTCACGACCTTTGGAAAATTCGACCGCGTAACGGGACCGGGCCTTCACTGGCACGCTCCCGCTCCGTTTCAGGGAGCGCGCAAGGAACAGGTGACCGCCATTCAGGAAACTCTTATTCCCGAAGGCGCGTCCCAGCGCGGCGAGCGTTCGACCGGGCTGATGCTGACCGGCGACAAGAACATCGTCGATATCGGCCTGAAAGTTCAGTGGCGCATCAAGGCGGATGCGACCGCGCCCGACGGCGCCCTGCCGCCGGTTGCGCAATACATTTACATGATCGACGACCCGGTCAATCTCGTGCGGGCGCTGGCGGAATCGGCGACGCGAGAAGTCGTCGGGAGAAATGAGCTGGACTTTGTTCAGACGGACGGACGCGCCGTCGTCATGGAAGACACGCGCGTGCTTATGCAGCAGGCGCTCGATGCGCAAGCGGCCGGGATTGAAGTCGTATCGGTCAACCTTGAAAAGGCCGATCCGCCGACCGAAGAAGTGAACCAGGCGTTTCTCGACGTTATCGCCGCGTCGCAGGACCGCGAACAGTTCATCAACCGCGCGCGTGAATACGCCAACAAGGTCGTCCCCGAAGCGCGCGGCCAGGCGCAGAAGATTCTCGAAGATGCGCGCGCCTATCAGGCGCAGGTGACCGCCGATGCGCGCGGTCAGGCGAGCCGTTTCGACGCCATTTACGGCGAATATCAAAAAGCGCCGGAAGTGACGCGCCAGCGGATGTATCTTGAAACGATCGAACGCGTTGTGGGTCCGATGAACAAGGTCATCATCGACGAAGACGCCGGAAACGGCGTCGTGCCTTATCTGCCGCTCAATGAATTGAACAAGAAGGGGGTCCAGTGATGCGCCAGACAAGCATCGCCGTTTTCATCGGCGCTCTCTTCATCAGCCTGTTTGTTTTGCTGAACGCGGCCTTCGTCGTGCCGGAATCAAGATCTGCAATCGTGCTTCGTTTCGGCGAGCCGACCGGCAAGCACACGACTGCGGGACTGAAATTCAAGACGCCGTTCATCGAGAACGTCGAATTCATCGACAAGCGCAATCTCGAACTCGATCAGGATGAAATCGAAATCATCGCGCGCAATCAGGAGCGGCTGCGGGTCGACGCCTTCGCCCGCTACCGGATCACCGACCCGGTTTTGTTCTACCAATCGGTCAGGACAGTCGCCGGCGGCGAACAGCGGATGGCGACGCAGATGAACCAGGCCGTTCGCCGCGTGCTTGGCGAAGTTTCGGTCGATGACATCGTCTCAGGGAGACGAACCGAACTGATGGTGCGCATTCGCGATCTTCTCGGCGCCAGCGCGCGCCAGCTCGGCATTGAAATCATCGACGTCAAAATCCGCCGGGCGGATCTGCCGCTCCAGAACAGCCAGGCGGTGTTCTCGCGGATGATCACCGAGCGTAACCAGCTCGCCCAGCAGATCCGCTCGCAAGGCAATGAAGAAGCGCAAAAGATTCAGGCGCAGGCCGACCGCGAGAGGATCGAGATCACCTCAAAAGCGCAGGAAGAGGCGGAAAAGCTTCGCGGCTCGGCCGACGCCGAAAGGAACGCCGTCTTCGCGGCAGCTTATGGAAAGGATCCGGAATTCTTCGCCTTCTACCGGTCCCTGACCGCCTATGAGGAAGCGCTAAAGGGGGGCGACACCACGATCGTCATGTCTCCGGACAGCGAATTCCTGCGCTATCTCAATAATGTACGAGGCCGCCGGTAATTTGACTTCAGGGCGGCTTTGCCGCCCGGGTTATTTCCGGTAACCTTCGCTTGGTAACAAGCGGGGACCGACCGGGGAGCCGTTCTCCCACGGCGGCTTAAGAGGCGAGGGTATGGCGTTGAGATTCCTGATGTCGGCGGCGGCTGCCGCCACGATGGTCATTGCGGCGCCTGCCGCAGCGCAAGCGGCGCCCCGGGGCACTCCGGACAGTTTCGCCGATCTCGCGGAAAAATTGTCGCCCGCCGTCGTCAATATTTCGTCGGCGCAGCATACGCCGGGCGCAAAAGCTTCGACCGACAATTCGCAGCTCCAGAAGAAATTCAATCCGCAGGCGGTCTCGCTCGGATCCGGCTTCATCGTCGATCCAAAGGGCATCGTCGTCACCAACAACCACGTCATCGATAACGCCGATCAGGTGACGGTTACGATGCACGACGGCCGCGAATTCAAGGCGACGATCCGCGCGGTCGACCGCGAGACTGACCTTGCGGTGCTGCAACTCGATGCGCCGCCGGCAAAGCTCCCCTTTGTGAACTTCGGCGATTCCAATGTTGCTCGGGTCGGCGACTGGGTTCTGGCGATCGGCAATCCGTTCGGCCTCGGCGGCACGGTGACGGTCGGCATCATCTCGGCGCGCAATCGCGATATCGACGCCGGCAATTTCGACGATTTCATTCAGACTGACGCGGCGATCAATCGCGGCAATTCGGGCGGCCCCCTGTTCGACATGACCGGCAGGGTCATCGGCATCAACACGGCGATCTATTCGCAGACCGGCGGCTCCGTCGGCGTCGGATTTGCAGTGCCGTCGGATCTTGCAAGCGTCGTTGTCGATCAGCTTTTGACGCATGGCGAGACAAGGCGCGGATGGCTTGGCGTTTCAATCGACGAAATGACGCCGAAACTTGCGACCGAGATGGGCTTTGACCGTCCGCGCGGCGCCGTTGTTTCCGTCGTTCGTCCAAACAGCCCGGCGCTTTCCGCCGGCGTTCAGGCGAACGATATCATTCTCGATTTCAACAAGCGGCCCGTGAACACCGTCCGCGACCTGACGCGTGCGGTCGCCGACACGCCGGTCGGATCAACTGTGCCGATGACGGTGCTGCGCGACGGCAAGCGCGTCATCCTTCGCGTCACTGTCGACCGCCGCGAAACGCGGGTGCTCGCCAGCGCGCAAGGCCCGCAACTGCAGGGCGGGCTCAAATCGTCGGGCCTCACGCTCGAACGTCCGACGCGCGACGTGATCGAAGCGTTCGGACTTGCGCCGGATATCGAGGGCGTCGTCGTCACTGCGGTCGATCCCGAAAGTCAGGCGGCGATTGTCCTTCAGCCGGGCGACATCATTCTTGAAATCGGCTGGGAGCGGATGACGCGGCCGGAAGCGGCGGCGACGAAGCTCGACAAGCTGCGCAATCTGAATTCGGGCCCGGTGCAGATCTACGTTCAGCGCGGCGAACTTCTGTTCTACGAATCGCTGCGGCCCTGACTCTTTTTGAATGACGAATACAAAGGCTCCGCCGCGGCGGAGCCTTTTGTTTTTCATCCGACGAATTCGTCGCGTGCAATTCCCTGCGCATAGAGCAGCGCCGTCAGATCGGCGTGCATTATTGACGCGTCCGCCGCGGCCGCGACTTTCGGCTTGGCGTGGAAGGCGACGCCGAGCCCAGCCGCCGCGATCATGTCGAGATCATTGGCGCCGTCGCCGACGGCGAGCGTTTCATTCAGCGGGATCGAACCGGCGTTCGCAAACTGGCGCAGGGCCGCCTCTTTCGCTTCTCTGCCGAGGATCGGCATTTTCACTTTGCCGGTCAGCGCGCCGCCTTCGGTCAAAAGCTCGTTCGCCTGGTGATGCTGAAATCCGGCAAGGCCCGCGATGCGTTCGACAAAGAAGGTGAAGCCGCCGGAAACAAGGACGGTCGTCGCGCCCATCCTGTTCATGGTTTCAACAAGCGTTCGCGCGCCGGGATTGAGCGTGATGCGCGAGCGGAAACACTCATCGAGCACGCTTTCGGACAGCCCCTTGAGCATGCCGACGCGTTCTATAAGCGCCGCGTCGAAATCGAGCTCGCCGCGCATGGCGCGCTCGGTGATCGCCGAAATCTCGGACTTCAATCCTGCAAAGTCCGCGAGCTCGTCGATACATTCCTGGCCGATGATGGTTGAATCCATGTCGGCGACGAGGAGGCGCTTGCGGCGTTGCGCGGCCGGCTGAACGATCAAATCGATCGGCCCATCGCAGATGAGGTCCGACAAAGCCGTCTCGGCGGCGGCGCGGGGCATTTCCTCATCGACGAGAAAATCCTCGGCAACGCCGTCGGCGAGCGTTCGCCTCATAACCTCGCCGTCGCCGGCGCTTTCGAGAAGGCGATGCATCGCCTCATCAATGAGGTCGTCGTCAAGCGCTTCCGTTTCCGGATTGCAAACAAGCGTGATTGCGGTAACAGACATTCCGATGCCGGCGATTAACAGGAAAACGACCGTCCTTATTGCAGGGCCGACTGCAAGCGGCAAGTCGGCTGCGGCGCTGGCGCTTGCAGAAAAAATCGACGGCGAAATCGTCAACGCAGACGCGCTGCAGGTCTATCGCGACCTTTACATTCTCTCCGCCCGGCCATCGCCCGCCGAAGAAGCGCGCCTCCGACATCATCTGTACGGCGCGATAGACGGCGAAGTCAGATATTCCGCAGGCGAATGGTCGCGCGACGCCGCAAGGGCGATTGCCGACATCCATCGGCGCGGCAAGACGGCGATCGTCGCCGGCGGAACCGGTCTGTATTTTCGCGCGCTTGAAAAAGGTCTATCCGAGGCGCCGGAAGTTTCAGACGAAATCAGAAAGGCCGCCGCCGAGCGGTTCGAGAAAGTCGGCGCTGCGGCGTTTCGCGACGAAGTGCTCGCCTTCGATCCGGAAATGGCGCGGCTCAAACCGGCGGACCGGCAAAGGCATATCCGCGCGTGGGAAGTCTTTCATGCGTCCGGCGCGACGCTTTCAAATATTCAAAGGCGCCCATCGGCGCCGCTTGTCGACAACATCGCCGTCCGCATCGTCATCGAGCCGCCGCGCGACGCGCTTTATGCCGCGATCGACGTGCGCTTCGATGCGATGATTGCGGCGGGGGCGCTGGAGGAGGCGCGGGCGCTGCTCGCGCGCGCACTTGATCCGTCTCTTCCGGTCATGAAAGCGGTCGGCGCCGCCGAATTGATTGCGCACCTTGGGGGCGAAATTTCCCTGGACGATGCAATCGCGCTCGCGAGGCGCAACACGCGCCGCTTCGCCAAGCGTCAGCTCACCTGGTTTCGCAATCAGACGGCTTTATGGCCGCGCGTCGCGGCGTGGCGCGACGCCGCGGATTTCGCTTTCGTTGCAAGCGTTTCCCCGCAAGGCTAATGAGGATTGCTGTTCTGCGGCGCGAGAGCGTCCGTCATTGTGTCAAGCGTAGGGTATGGGGCCGCATGGGGCCGTTACGGGAACTGGGTCGATTTCTGACATCGATGGACGCGAGGGCGGCGACCTCGCTCGTCGTGTCGATCATTCTGCTCGTGTTCGTTTTCCTGATGTTCTTCTTCGGGCAGCGCTGGCTGCACCTTGATGATGAGGGCGAACTGACGCGCGTCCTGTTCGAGGCGTCGCAGTCGCCCTGGGCGGCGCCGATGGTTGTCTCGGTGTTCATCATCCTGGCGCTGACCGGATTTCCTCAGATCCTTCTCATCACGGCGACGGTTTTGGCCTTTGGCGCGCGTGAGGGCGCCTTCTATTCCTGGCTTGCGACGATGATCAGCGCGACCGTCACTTTCGGTTTAGGGCACTGGTTCGGCGGTCGTTTTGTCAAACGCTTCGGCGACGAGCGGGCGCAGGCGACCATCGATTTCATCGGCCGGCACGGAATTCTGGCGAGCGGGCTGATCCGCGTCGTGCCGTCAGCGCCTTTCATTGTCGTTAACGCGGCGGCGGGCGCCGCCCATATCCCGCTCTGGAAATATTGGGCGGGGACCAGCGTCGGCATCGTTCCGAAAATTCTTCTGGTCGTCGCGTTGGGCAGCCTTGCGCCTGACCACCGGACGCTTTCCGACGGAATTGCCGGGATACTCGAATTCTTTCAGGGCCGGCAGCCGCAGGATCTGGCGCTGCTCGTCCTGATAATCGGCGGCTGGCTCGGGTTCTTGCTATTGGTCCGGTGGATTTATCACGCCATGCGGCGGCGCGACGCACAACTTTAATCCTTATGGCTGCATCTTATTTTGACCCTTAGGCGCAGAATCCGTCTATGGATGACAAGAATCCGGGCTTCGACGAGTTTTGGGCGGGTTTTGTTGACGATTTCGGAACCCATTAAGGTTAAATAACTCGTCAGGATAACAACCGGCGATAGGATTTGTTCATGCTTTCAACGCTCTTCGGGATGCTGTCTTCGGACATGGCGATCGATCTCGGGACCGCCAATACGCTGGTCTATGTGAAGGGTCGCGGCATCGTTCTCAATGAACCTTCGGTCGTTGCGATCGAGACAAGGGGAGGGCGAAAGCTCGTTCGGGCGGTCGGCAACGAAGCCAAGGAAATGCTGGGTCGCACGCCCGGTGAAATCGAAGCGATCCGTCCAATGCGCGACGGCGTCATCGCCGACTTTGAAGTCGCCGAAGCGATGATCAAGCACTTCATCCGCAAAGTTCACAATCGCCGCTCCTTCGCGAGCCCGCGCATTGTGGTTTGCGTCCCGTCAGGCGCCACGGCGGTCGAACGCCGCGCCATTCAGGAATCCGCGCTCTCGGCCGGGGCCCGCAAAGTCGAACTCATTGAAGAGCCGATGGCGGCGGCGATCGGCGCGGGCC
>JBGSLM010000058.1:0-2871 GCA_041740755.1 Parvularculaceae bacterium
GCGCGCAGCGCGGGCGAGCGCAGTCGGCATGTCGCCGCATTGAAAGCATGGCGCAGCGCCAGCAAGCTGCCCCTCGAAGTCGCGCGCCGCCTCGCCGATGAGATAAACGGCGCGAACCCGGTCCATCAACGGACGAAGCGAGGCGACGCCGCCTTCTTTGGCTTTCCCGCCCGCGATCCAGAAAATATCCTGATAGGATTTTAGCGCGCGGCTTGCCGCATCGGCATTCGTCGCTTTTGAGTCGTTGATGAAAGTGATCGCGCCCTTCTTCGCAACAATTTCCATGCGGTGCGGCAGGCCAGGAAAACGATCCATTGCGTTGGTCGCAATATTGGGCGCGACGCCTTCGGCGATTGCGACGGCAAGCGCTGCTGCTGCGTTTTGCCAATTGTGCTGGCCGCGCAGCGATGAAATCTGCGAGATGTCGCCCGCTTCGCCGGACCTGTCGCCGAGGCTGTAATAGAGGCGAGCGTTGAGCGCGAAGACGCCGCGTCCCAACGCGCCTTCCGACGAGATGGGCGTCACGCGTTGGACGTTCTCAGACAGGAGTTTTGCGCAAATCCCCTGCGACCAGTGATCATCGACGCCTATGATCGCCGTATCGTCCGCAGTCTGATTGAGGAAGACCCGCCGCTTCGCGGCCGCATAACCGCCCATATCGCCATGACGGTCGATATGATCGGGCGATAGATTGAGCAGCACGGCGGCGTTCGCGCGCAATGTCTTGGCAAGGTCGAGCTGGAACGAAGAGAGTTCGAGCACATAGGTGCGAAACGATTCAATCGGCGGAAGCAAAAGAACAGGTTTGCCGATATTGCCGCCGATAATCGCGTCGCGCCCGCATTCCTTGAGCATATGACCGATAAGTGCGGTTGTCGTCGATTTGCCGTTGGACCCGGTGACAGCGATAACGCGCGCTCTTTCCTTCGGCGGCAATGCGTTTACCGCGCGTGCGAAAAACTCGATATCGCCGATCACCTCGACGCCTGCCTGGTGCGCCTTCCTTACAACTGGATGCGGCGCCGGATGCGTGAGCGGAACGCCGGGGCTGAGCGCGAGGGAACGCAATTCCGCCCACGGCCAAAGTTTTGGATGTTCCGCCGCGTAGCGCGTATTCCCGGTTTTCGCCCGCGCTTCTTCTTTGTCATCCCAGCAATATACTTCGGCGCCGGAGGCGGACAGCGCCTCGCATGTTGCAAGGCCCGTGGCGCCCAGCCCATATACGCCGATCTTTTTCTTTTCGATGCCTGGAATCAAGATCATGGCGTGACTGAAAACCTAACGAAGTTTGAGCGTTGAAAGTCCGATAAGGGCAAGGATCACCGCAATGATCCAGAACCGGATGACGATAGTCGACTCCTTCCATCCAAGCTGTTCAAAATGATGGTGGATCGGCGCCATTCTGAACACGCGCTTTCCCGTCAGCTTGAACGACGCGATCTGGATCATCACTGATAAACCTTCGAGCACGAAAAGGCCGCCGACAATCGCAAGCACGATTTCATGCTTTGCAGCGACCGCGACCGACCCGATGGCGCCGCCGAGAGCAAGCGAACCGGTGTCGCCCATAAAAATTGCTGCGGGCGGCGCATTGAACCAGAGGAACCCCAGCCCTGCGCCGATGATCGCGCCGCAAATGATGGATAATTCCCCAACGCCTGGGACATATGGCACAGCAAGATATGAGGCATAGTCAAAGCGACCGACAAGATAAACGATCACGCCGTAAGTTCCTGCTGCGATCATAACCGGAACCGTCGCGAGACCGTCGAGACCGTCCGTCAAATTGACCGTATTCGAGGCGCCGACAATGACGATGGCGGCGAAGGGAACCATGAGCCATCCGATTGGAACGCCCGTCGCGCCGTCGCCGAACCAGCCCTGAAAAAACTGGAGCGGTACGAACGGCACGGCGACCGATGTTTCAATTCCAGCTGGGGCGTCAGGCGCAGCGCCAAGCGTCAACACGCAAAAGAGACCCGCGAGAATCGCAACAGCAAACTGGATGACAAGTTTCATCGAACCGACGACGCCCGAAGCGGTCTGCTTCGTGACTTTGAGATAATCGTCCCAGAATCCGAGCGCGCCGTAGGTGAGCGTGACGCCCATCACAATCCAGACATAGGGGTTATCGAGCCGGGCCCACAAAAGCGTCGCGATCGTCATCGACATCAAGATGAGGACGCCGCCCATCGTCGGCGTTCCAGCTTTTGAAATTATATGGCTTTGCGGACCGTCCTGGCGGATCGGTTGCCCCTTGCCCTGTTTACGGCGCATCCATCGGATCAAGCCGGGCCCGACGATGAAGGCGATAAGAAGCGCCGTCATGATCGCGCCGCCCGCCCGGAACGAAAGGTAGCGGAACACGTTGAAGAGCGCGAATTGATCGGAGAAGTTGGTCAGATAATAGAGCATCGCAGTCTATTTCTTCTTTTCGTTAGCGGGACTCTGAAGCCGCTTTGATCGCGGCCACGATTTCGCTCACTTTAGAGGCGTTCGATCCTTTGACCATTACAATGTCGCCGTCTTTTAACCCGTCGATGATCGCGGGGGCGAGCGCACGCGCATCCGCCGCTTTGCCGCTGCGAATCGCAGGCGGCGCCTTTTCCCATAAGAAATCCATGAGAGCGCCGGCGACATAGAGCGCGTCAATGCCGGCCGCAACTAACGGTTCGGCAAGTCCGGCATGCAGGGCCGGACCCGCCGGCCCAAGTTCCAGCATCTGGCCGAGAACCGCGATTCGCCGTCCCTTGCCCGCGGGTTTTAACTGGCCGAGCAGAGCAAGCGCCGCCGCCATCGATGTTGGGTTCGCATTATAGCTTTCATCGACAACCAGGACCTCAACGCCGGATTTAAGGCGCACTTTCGTTT
>JBGSLM010000059.1:0-10811 GCA_041740755.1 Parvularculaceae bacterium
TCTCCCGCGCGCCGCCGACGCCCTCCGCGATCAGCGCAGCGTCGGGAAGATGCGTTCTCTCTTCGCGCACAGCGGCAAGTTCGCCGCCGGTTTCATTGCGATCGAGTTCGGCGAGCGCCATCGCTTCCGCGATCGAGGATAGGCGGCTTGTCGCGCGTTCATGTTCGCGTTCGAGTTCGGCCTGTCTTGCGCGCGCGGCGTCAAGCGAACGGCGCGCATCCGTAAACAGCGCGCGGGCGTCGCGTTCAATCGACTGGCGTCGCGTGAATTCCTGCTGCGCGGTTTGATGCGTTTCTGCAGCAGCGGCGGCGCGTTCGTCTGCGACGGCGTGATCTTTTTCGAGCTGGTGTAGGCGATTGCGCTGTTCAAGGCGGATCGCGGCCGCCGTTTTCGCCTCGGCGCGGGCGACAAAGCCGTCCCAGCGCCAGAGGTCGCCTTTGCGGGAAACAAGACGCTGGCCGGGCTTGAGCGTTGCGGCAAGGCTTGCGCCGTCCTGCTCGTCGACGACGCCGATCATTGCAAGGCGAAGTGCGAGCGCTGGCGGCGCTGCGACATAGCTTGCAAGCGTGGAGACGCCGGCGGGAAGTCCGGTTGCGCGCGAAGCGTCGGCAAAACCGCTCCAAAACGCCGGCGCATTCTGATCGAGCGCAGCGAAGAGATCGTCGCCGAGCGCTGCGGCGAGCGCATTTTCATAGCCGGGTTCGACATCAACCGACTGAATGAGCGAGGGCCAGTCGCCATCGGCGTGCGAGGCGAGGACGCGGCGAAGCGCGTCGCATTCGGCTTTGATTTCCGAACGGCTCTGCTCGGCTTTCTGGCGCGGCTGGCGAACCGATAGCTCGCGCGCTTCGGCTGCTGCGCGCTCTTCTTCGGCGCGATGGAATGCAGCCTCCGCCGCTCTCGCCGCTTCTTCTGATGCGACAAGCCGCGCCGTCGCCGCGTCGAGCGCTTTGGCCTGTTCAGGCGTCGGCGCGATGCGGTTCTTTTCGTCCGTCAGCTGATTGATCTGCGACTGCGCCTTCTGAAGGCGGCGCTCGTAGTTTTCGATCGTCGCGGCGATCGACCTGCGGCGCGCGTCGATTTCCGCCGCTTCCTTGCTCTTTTCCTCAAAGACCTGCTCAGCGGACCGCACTGCGTCGTTGGCGGCGTCGCGACGCGCCATTGCGGCTTCGATGCGTTCTTTCTCGGCGCTCTCACGCTGGCGGAGGCCTTCTTCCTCGCGATTGAGCGTATCGACGGCGTCATCCGCATCGGATTTCAGCGACTTTTCGCGCTCCAGGTCTAAGGAAAGCCTTGCGATTTCGGCGGCAAGGCGGCGAATCTCCGCTTGGGCGCGCGCGGCTTCCTCATCCAGATTCTCGCGCGCGACGGTTAGGCGATGAAGCGCGGCGCCGGCTTTGGCTTCTTCAAGACGCAGCGGATCGAGCGCTTCATGCGCTTGGGCCTGAGCGGTCGAGGCGATCGCAGCAGCGCGCACTGTTTCTTCGATGAGCGCGGCGATCTCTTTCAGGCTTTCGCCCGCAGCGTCGCGCGCATCGATCGCTTCTTTCCAGCGGAGATAAGCGGCGGCCGCTTCCACTCGGCGAATGTCGCCCGACAGATTTCTGTACCGCGTCGCCTGACGCGCCTGGCGGGCGAGCGCGACTTTCTGATTTTCAAGTTCGCCGATGACGTCGTCGAGCCGGGAGAGATTTTGTTCCGCCGCTCGCAGGCGAAGTTCAGCCTCGTGCCGGCGCGAATGCAAGCCGGTGATGCCGGCGGCCTCTTCGAGGAGGCGGCGGCGATTTTGGGGCTTTGCATTGATGAGTTCGGCGATCTGGCCCTGACGGACGAGCGAGGGCGAATTCGCGCCAGTCGAGGCGTCGGCGAAAAGAAGCTGCACGTCTTTTGCGCGCACTTCCTTCGAATTGATGCGATAGATCGATTGCGTGCCTTCATCCTTGTGCAGAATGCGGCGCGAGATCTCGATGGTGTCGGAATCGTTGAATTCAGCGGGCGCCGAGCGGTCTGTATTGTCGAGCGTCAGGACGACTTCGGCCCAGTTGCGCGCAGGGCGCATCGTCGTGCCCGAGAAAATGACGTCGCCCATGCCGTCGCCGCGCAAGGCCTTTGCTGACGTCGCGCCCATCACCCAGCGCAGCGCTTCGAGAAGGTTCGACTTGCCGCAGCCGTTAGGTCCGACAACGCCGGTGAGACCGTCGCGGATTTCAAGGTCCGTCGGTTCGACGAACGACTTGAAGCCGACAAGGCGAAGGTTCGTAAATCTCACAGCAAGCGTCCCGACGACCAATGCGACAGCGCGCAAATATGCGCCCGCGCAACCCCATTCAACGCACCGAGCGCCGATTCTCCCGGCAGGGCAATTTTAGCTGGCTCCCTGTGGAGAAATGGCCGATCCGACAACGCGAGATAAATTTGCAACAAACTCAAACCCCTGAAGCTCATCCCCTGACACTCCGATTCCGGTCAGGCGCCGGCTTTTTCCACAGCGTCGGCGATCTGCTGTTCGAACTCTTCCAAGGTTTTGTAGGACATTTTCTCGCCGTTCAGGATGAACGTGGGCGTGCCCTGCACATTGTATTTCTCCATGCCTTCCACGGCGTTGTTGTTGATGATCTCGACAAGCTCTTTACGCTGAAGGCAGGCGTCGAGCGCGGCTTCGTCCATGCCGGCCTGGCCGATGATTTTCACAAGTTCCGCCTTCGGATTGTCCTTGATCCAGGTCTGCTGGCTGCGGAAAAGCGCGTCCGTGATCAGGAAATAGGCTTCGGGTCCGGCCTTTTCAGCAGCGCACCGCGCGAGCACCGAACCGATCAGCGAATAATTCGCCGGGGGGGTCGGAAATTCACGAAAGACGAGCTTCACCTTGCCGGTGTCGACGTATTTCTCCTTGATCCCCGGGATCACCTGTTCGTTGAAGCGTGCGCAGCCGGGGCAGGTGACTGACGCATATTCAATCAGCGTCACTTTGGCGTTCGCGTCGCCGAGCACCATGTCCGTCGCCGAGATCTCGCTCCCGGCTGCAACCGGCGCCGTGGCGGCGTCGGCGGCGGTTTCCGAGGAAGCGCTCCCGCAGGCGGCGATCAAAAACGGGGCGGCGAGCAGGGCGGCGCGGAACTTCATGAACGTGACCTTTCAAGACGTTGACCGCGCTGAGGCGGACTGCGGCGATTCCCTTCTAAATCGCAGACCGCTTCCTCTGTTACAAGATCAATGAAATTGCTCGAATGAACGTGAAGGCAAACCCGACAATTTACCGGGACCCCCCACGTCCTGAACCGGGAAAGCCGACCGCCGGGCCGGCTTTCACCGTTCGGTCCGGGGTTCAGATCACCATCGTCAGGACGTTGGCGTCCGGCCCTTACGGCTGCCGGTCAGGCGCCGGCTTTTTCGACAGCGTCGGCGATCTGCTGTTCGAACTCTTCCAGGGTTTTGTAGGACATTTTCTCGCCGTTCAGGATGAAGGCGGGCGTGCCCTGCACGTTATACTTTTCCATGCCTTCCTTGGCGTTGTTGTTGATGATCTCGACAAGCTCTTTACGCTGAAGGCAGGCGTCGAGCGCGGCTTCGTCCATGCCGGCCTGGCCGACAATCTTAACCAGCTCAGCCCGTGGATTGTCCTTGATCCAGGTTTTCTGGCCGCGGAAAAGCGCGTCCGTGATCAGGAAATAGGCTTCGGGTCCGGCCTTTTCAGCAGCGCACCGCGCGAGCACCGAACCGATCAGCGAATAATTCGCCGGTGGGGTCGGAAATTCACGAAAGACGAGCTTCACCTTGCCGGTGTCGACGTATTTCTCCTTGATCCCCGGGATCACCTGTTCATTGAACGAGGCGCAATGCGGGCACGTGACTGACGCATATTCGATGAGCGTCACTTTGGCGTTCGCGTCGCCGAGCACCATGTCCGTCGCCGAGATGTCGCTCCCGGCTGCAACCGGCGCCTTGCCGCCGTCGGTCGAAGTCCCCGGGGTCGCGTTCCCGCAGGCGGCGATAAGCAAAGGGGCGGCGAGCAGGGCGGCACGGAACTTCATGGACATGACCTTTCGGGGACTGGAGCCGCCCATGACCGGCGGACGGCGACTTCCCTTTAAATCGCAGACCGCTAAGCCCGTTACAAGATCAATGAAAATGCTCGAATGAACGTGAAGACAAAACCGGCGATTTACCGGGTTCCGCCCGTTCTGAACCGGTAAAGCCCGCCGCCGGGCCGGCCTTCGCCCTTAGGTCCGGGGCCCTGGATCACCAGGATCCGAAGAACAGCGTTCGGCCCGAAATAGTCGTTGAGCCGACGCTTCAGGGTTTCTGCAGCGAATTCGACCGAAGCGGCCGCCGCCCCGTGCGGCACGATGACTTCCAGCGTCCGCCCCTCCCGGCTTCCGGTCAGGCGCCCCGGACGGCAAATTTTCGAAAGTTCGGGTCCAGCCAGCGCTGTCCATCGGGCGATAAGCTCGGGATCGACGAAACGCGTCTTCTGGGCGAGCCCTTCCAGCACCCCTGTGGAAAACCGGCCGAGCGCCGGCGCCGAGGGTCTTTGACCCCTGGTCGGCGGCGGCGGGCCGTTGTCGCGAAGCGGCGGCCGGTTAAGGAGCGGTCGATTGAGGATACGGGGGCCTTTCGTCATGTGAAGATGGTTAGCATAAGGAGGGGGCAATGTCCGCGATCTCGAAAGCCCTCCTTGAATGGTATGACGCGAATGCGCGCGCGCTTCCCTGGCGCGTTGGTCCCGCCGCGCGCAAGCGGGGCGTTGCGCCCGATCCCTATCGCGTCTGGCTTTCAGAGATCATGTTGCAGCAGACGACTGTCGCAACCGTGCGCCCGCGTTTTGAAGATTTCATCCGGCGCTGGCCGACGGTCGAAGCGATGGCGTCGTCGCCCCTCGATGACGTCCTAAGCGAATGGGCGGGCCTTGGTTACTATGCGCGGGCGCGTAATCTCCACAAATGCGCAATAGAAGTTGCAGCGCTCGGCGCGTTTCCACGCGATGAAGAAGAACTCCGCCATTTGCCAGGCGTTGGTCCTTATACGGCGGCGGCGATTTCAGCGATCGCGTTTGATCAATCCGCAGTCGTCATGGATGGCAATATCGAGCGGGTGACGGCGCGCTTGTTTGCCATTGAAACGCCGCTGCCGAGGGCGAAAGCCGAATTGAAAGAAGCTATCGGCGCCGTCTGGCCGTCAAAACGCTCAGGCGATTTCGCGCAAGGTTTGATGGATCTCGGCGCCGGGGTGTGCACGCCCCGAAATCCGAAATGTCCGCTTTGCCCTTTAACGAGGCATTGCAAAGCCAGGGCGAAGGGCATCGCTGACGACTTGCCGCGCAAAGGAAAAAGGGCGGAAAAGCCGACAAGGCGCGGCATCGCTTATGCGCTTATCAATCAGAAGGGAGAAATCCTGTTCGAGCGCCGCGCGGAAAAGGGATTGCTCGGCGGCATGCTTGGGCTGCCGGGAACGGAATGGACAATCAGCGCGCCATCGCCGTCGCCGCCCGTCAAAGCGAAGTGGCGACCCGCAGGATCAATCCGCCACACATTCACGCACTTCCATCTGGAACTTGATGTGCAAAAGGCTGAAACGCCGAAATCATTTCGCGTAAAGGATGGGCAGCGATGGATTGCGCCAGACGCGGCAAGGCTTCCGACGGCGATGAAAAAGGCGGTTGAACGAGCGCTCGCAGATTGAATTCTACTCTCCAGCGTGCGGTAGAGGGGTTACGGGCATTGGCTTTGCCGGTCGCCGAACAGCTCATTCCCTCTGCGTCGGAATTCCAGTACCAATTCCGCGCCCGATTCCGGAGGAGAACTCATGACTGAATTCAACGTGAACCGCAGAGCGCTTATCGCAGGCGCGACGATAGCCGCCACGATTGCCGCAAGTCCGGCGCTTGCAAAGGGAAAGCGGCGGTTCGTCATCAATGCGCTCGGCGGGATCGGCGATCCGAATTCGGGACCGATGACGGACGCCGAAATCGCGGCGCATAATCTTGAACCGCGCCCGATAGACGACACGCGCGCAGCAGGCGTCGCCGCAACCAATTTGACGCTTGGCTACGTATTCGGCGATGGCGATCCCTTTGTGTCCACGATCGAAGAAATCGCCTGGTGGGACGAGGCGATACGCCTGCGTCCGGATACGCTGTTGAAAATCAGAACAGCCGAGGACATCCGCCTCGCGCAGCGCAAGGGCCGCGCGGGGATCATTTATGGTTTTCAGAGTTCTGAAATGTTCGCGGGCGATCCGGCGCGGGCGAGCATCTTTTCCGATCTTGGCGTTCGCATCTGTCAGATGACGTATAATCTTCGCGGCGCATCGGGCGACGGATGCCTCGTTCCGGAAAACACAGGGCTCACGAAATTCGGCCATGATCTCGTCGCCGCGCTCAACGCGGAAAAGTTGCTTGTCGATCTCTCTCACGGCGGCGAGAAAGCGACGATGGACGCAATCGCCGCGTCAAAGGCGCCGATTGCGATCACGCATACGGGGTGCGCTGCGCTCAGCTCTCATCCGCGCAACAAGACCGACGCTGAATTGAAGGCCCTCGCAGAAAAGGGCGGCGTCATGGGCGTTTATTTCATGCCGTATTTGTCGCCTGGCCGTCAGCACATGGCGGCGGATGTCGTCGCTCATGTTGAACATGCGATAAATGTCTGCGGAGAAGATCACGTCGGACTAGGGCTAGATCATTCGGTGACCGCGATAGAAAATATGCCTGCCTATATGGAAGCGCACCGTAAAAATACGGAAGAGCGTCGCAAGCTGGGCGTCGCGGCGCCCAATGAATCGGAAGACATCATACTTCTCGCGCCAGACCTCATGGGCCCGGCGCAGTTTGAGAGGCTCGCAGGCCTCCTGTCGGCGCGCGGTCATTCCGAGGCGCGGATTGACAAAGTTTTGGGCGGGAATTTTGTGAGACTGTTCGGAGAGGTGTGGGGCGGTTAAGCCGCACACCCTCCCGTTCATCTCGGCGAAAGCCGGGATCCATCTTTTCTGTCTCACTGGATCCCGGATTTCGCCGAGATGAACGGAGGCGTTACGGCGCGCCATTGGCCTTCTTTTGCGCAACACACGCTTCAACCGTCGCGAGCTTTTCCTTGTTCTGCCAGTCCTCTGATGTATAGCCGGTCTCTTTCTCGCAAGCCGCCCGGCGCATTTCGGGAATGAACTGCGCCTCGTTCCTGATCCGGTAAAGCTCGTCCGCATATACGCCCATCTTGCAGATCGCGCGATCGCCCCGAACCTTGAACGCGGGTTCAGAATAAAACGCCTTCACCTCAGCCATGTTTTGTTCGATGTCTTCCTCGTCGTAACTGTCGCGCCGATCTTTGGGAATCATCTGCCCGGAAATCGAAACGATGACGGGACGCGCAAATTCGAGCGACTCAAGCGGCTTTGGCGCGACTTCGCTTCGCTCCTCCTCATAGAGTTTCAGATAGCGATCGCCGCAATAGGCGTAACGACCATCCCTTGTTCGATGCACTGGGTCCCATTGATATTTGCGGTGATAAAGTCGGCCGTCGTGTTCAGCGACATAGATCATCGCGATATCGCCTTCGGCAAAGCGCGGATAACCGTAATGATCGTAAGCTTCGAAGTCGATGAACCGGCGATCATAATCGCCGTGAACGAGCTCAAGGATTTCGTAGCGCGCCGCGAACCCGAGATCGAGGACGATTACATTCGGATCTTCCGCGCCGCCGACCATCTGCGCGACCGTCACCTTGCGTCCGACGAACGCCAGCGTCTTGTCGGAGCCGTCAATCGTATAGCTGTTGTCAAAATCCTTGAGCGCGCCTGTGGCGCATCCACTTGCGGCAAGCGCGGTAAGGGCGAGCCAGATCAGAGGGGCGAATGGGCGTTCCATAAAGGCTCCCAAATCATGTTTGCACTAAATTGTACGCCATTTCTGCAAATTCGCACAGCAACGCCCGCGTGTCGCGAGGATCGATGATATCCTCAATCAGGAATTGTTCGGCGGTGCGGAACGGCGAGGTGACGGCGTTCAATTTCGCCTTGATCCTTGTAAGCTCCGCAGCCGGATCATCGTGCTTTGCCAGGTCCGCCTTGTAGGCGACTTCGGCGCCGCCCTCCATCGGAAGCGATCCCCAATCTCCGCTCGGCCAGGCGAAGCGATATTGAAATCGCGTGTGGTTGGACATCGCAGCGCCTGCAACGCCATATGCCTTGCGGATGATTACCGACGCCCAGGGAACGCTTGCCTTGTAGATTGCATTCATCGCATCGACGCCGCGCCGGATCGTCGCCGCCTTTTCTGCTTCAAGCCCGATCATGAAGCCCGGATTATCGACGAGATGAACGACGGGAAGCCGGAACAGTTCGGCAAGACCAATAAAGCGCCGCGCCTTGTCGGAGGCGTCCGCCGTCCATGAGCCGCCGAGAAATGTCGGATCGGACGCCAGCACCGCAACCGGATATCCGTCAAAACGCGCGAACGCCGTGATGACAGAGCGCCCCCAGCGCGCGCCCATTTCAAAGACTGAATCCCTGTCGGCGACAGCGGCAAGGATCTTTCGCATCGAATAGGCTTGCCGTTGGTCGCGCGGGACGATTGAGACAAGCGATTCCTCGCGCCGCGACGCCGGATCATGATTGATCGTTCGCGTCGCGCGGGACTTCACCGATGTGGGAAGATAGGAGAGAAACGCGCGCGCCTTCGCGAAGGCTTCTTCTTCGCTCTCCGCTTCGTCGTCGATGACGCCGTTGCGCGTGTGAATGTCGGCGCCGCCGAGCGCCTCATTGCCAAGATCCGCTTCGCCGATTCCGGCGGCGACTTTCGGGCCCGCCGTGAAGACTTGCGCGATCCCGCGCACCATCACCGAATAATGGCTGGCGACAAGGCGCGCCGCGCCGAGTCCCGCGCAAGGCCCGAGCGCAAGCGCGACAACCGGAACCGTGTCGAGATTTTTGACGACATGCTCCCAGCCCGGAACATAGGGTACATAAGTGAATCCCATCTGCTCCAGCATCTTCACCGAGCCGCCGCCGCCGGTTCCATCGATCATGCGAATGAGCGGCAAACCCATTTCGTGCGCCATCTGCTCTGCCATGGCGAACTTGCGGTGGATCGCAGCGTCCGCCGCGCCGCCCCTGACAGTGAAATCGTCAGCGCTTGCGACGACCGTGCGTGCATTTATGCGGCCACGTCCAAAAATGAAATTCGACGCAGAGAAAACCTCAAGCGCGCCGTCAGCGGCGTACTGACCTTTGCCCGCGATCTTGCCTATCTCGCGAAACGAGTCCCCATCGAGCAAAGCGTCCAGCCGCTCGCGCGCGTTCAGCTTGCCGCGATCTTTCTGCCGCGCAAGTTTATCCGCGCCGCCCATTTTTCCGGCAAGCGCCTCGCGGCGCTTCAGCTCTTCGAGCTCTTTTTCCCATGACATAAGGCGATGATTTGCTTTTTCTCAGGACGGATCAAGAGGACCAGCGCGCTAGTCCTGAAAATCCAGCCCGAGATCGAGACACGGCGCTGAATGGGTGATCGCGCCCGAGGAAATGACATCGACGCCGGTCAGCGCAATCGCGCGGACGCTGTCGAGCGTTACGCCGCCCGAAGCTTCGAGGACGGCCCTTCCTTTGTTGAGCGCGACAGCAAGGCGCAGATCGTCAAGCGTCATGTTGTCAAGAAGGACGATGCGCGCGCCATGTTCGAGCGCTTCTTCCATCTGTTCCAGCGTTTCGACTTCGATTTCGATTGAGGTCATGTGGCCGACCGCTTCTTTGGCAGCGCGCATCGCCTCTGCGACGCCGCCGGCGGCTATAATGTGATTGTCCTTGATCATCACCGCGTCATAGAGGCCGAAACGGTGGTTCGCACCGCCGCCGCAGCGCACCGCATATTTTTCAAACGCGCGAAGTCCAGGCGTTGTCTTCCTTGTGCAGACGATTTTCGCCCGTGTTCCGGCGACTGCGTTCACATACAGGGCGGTCTGCGTCGCGACGCCGGAGAGGCGGCCGAGAAAATTCAGCGCGACGCGTTCAGCCGTCAAAATTCCGCGCGAGGGGCCCTCGATGCGCATGACGGCGTCGCCGTCATCGACGTGTGCGCCGTCGCCATTTTGAACTTTGATGTCGATGTCGCGATCGACGAGCCGGAACGCGGCCAGCGCGAGATCGATGCCGGCGATCACGCCGGACCGGCGCGACGACAGCGTCGCCCTGCTTTCCGAGTTGGCCGGGATGCAGGCGGCGCTGGTGATATCGCCGGCGTCGCCAAGATCCTCGGCAAGCGCGCGTTTGACCGCGTCTTCGATCATGAAGGCGGGAAGGTTCGTCATGACAGCTCTTCCTCCCATTCCAGTTCCGCCGAATCCGCCAGGCAGATTTCGGTGTGCATCGGTTCATCTTCCGCTTCCGGAAAGTCTGTCCGGTGGTGGCCGCCGCGGCTTTCTTCTCGCATCATCGCGCCCTGTACGATCAGTTCAGCGGACGCAAGGGCGCTCTTTAGCCCACTTGTCATCAGCGGATCTTGATTGAGATCATTGATGACATCGATCACTTCGCCAAGGCTTTCTTCAGAGCGGAGAAGCGCAGCTCCCTTCGACATCGCCTTTCTAAGGCGCATCATCAGTTTCGCGTCGGCGGGTTTTGGCGCGAGATCGAACCGGTCTTCGGGGGCGCCGGCGTCGTTGCGGACGGCGAGAGGCGCCGATTTCAACCGTTCGGCGATCCGCGCGCCGAAAACGACAGCTTCAAGGAGGGAGTTCGAGGCGAGCCGGTTGGCCCCGTGGACCCCTGTCGATGCGACTTCGCCGACCGCTGAAAGCCCTTCGAGCGACGCGCGGTCGTCGAGGTCGGTC
>JBGSLM010000060.1:0-14677 GCA_041740755.1 Parvularculaceae bacterium
AAGGCCGCGCCGCCGCCCGCACTCCTGACGCTGATGTTGTCGCATCGGCGGCGATGGTCCAGCGCCTCAACAAACAGCTTCAAATGCGCAGGAGCCTATGCGGAGAACATGCTGGCGCGTTTGGACGCCGCGTCGTGCGGCGCCGATGAGGCGATCATGCTCAACGAATTTGGCCGCGTCGCCTGTGCGGCCTCCGCCAACATCTTCGTAGTATCGGAAAATCTGGCGCTCACGCCGCCATTGCAGGAAGGCGCGATGCCAGGCGTCGTTCGCGGCGTGGTGCTGGAGGAAGCGCGGCGCCTCGGGGTTGAAGCGGTGGAAGCGTCACTCGAACCGTCGGACCTTCATCGCGGAACGCTGCTTCTCACCAATTCTATTGCCGGGCCGGTCCGAAGCGCGCTTGATGAATTGACCGGCGTTCAAGGAGCAGCGACGGCGGCGCTGTTGATCGCAGCCTATCAGCGCCGGCTTGACGAGGAATTCGGCGGCGAGCCTGGAGGGGGAGCGTGAAGGCGTTTATCTTGTCTCGCGAACAGATAGCTTCAGTCGCTGCAGCGTTGGCGATAGACGAACTCGGGTCCAGATTCGGCCGCCATATTGATACGCAGAGCGGCGCCGGTTGGTCGGCCGAAACTTCGCTGTTCGATGGGGGCGCCGACCTTTCGGCGGAGGAGGCGAAAGCGTGCGCTCTGCGAATCTACCGCTTTTTTGGGAATGAGGACGCCGCCGATTCGGCGCCGTCGGCGTCATTAATCGGCGATTGGGCTGATGGCGTTGCAGCGACGGTCGCACAACGGCTGACAAGTTTTTGCTTCTCCGCCGCAGGGGACGAAGACCGCGACTTTTCGCATAGGGCTGACGCCGTTTTTGCAGATGCGGCGTCCGCCGCAAACCTCCTCTACGGCCGGCGCAGAATTTTATCACTCGTTGCGCCGCATAGTCTCATCGGCTTCGCACTCTCTATTCTGACGCCTAATCTTCTCCAGACTCCAGCACTTGATGTGCGCGGCATGGCGCCGGAAGAGCTGAAGCAGTTTCTGGTTTTTGGAGACGCGCTGATCGCGACGCCGAGCCTGTGGCGGTACATGATCGCTCAAGGCGTGTTCGCGCCAGATAACGCCATGGCGGTGTTTTTCGGCGAGCCGATGACCGCCGATCTCGCCTCGGAGATAAGAAAGGCGGGTTTTGGCGCGCAGCGGGAGATATACGGATCTACAGAGCATGGCCTCATTGGCTGGCGCGACGTGCCAAGCGATCCGTTCGCGCTCTTTGATCAATGGCGACGCCAGGGAGATTGCTTGCGCAGAACCTATCCATCGGGCGAAACCGCCGATTTGACGCCGATGGATACGCTTGCTTGGGAAGGCGACAGACGGTTTCGATTAAACGGGCGGCGCGATGGCGCCGTTCAGATAGGCGCCGTCAACGTTTTTCCGGTGCGCATCGCCGCGAAGATTGCAGAACATCCGGATGTCGGGCGATGTGAAATATCTGTTTCCAAACATGCCGCCGGCGCGGACCGGCTGATCGCCACGATCGAACTGAAGAATGGCGCAGCTCCATCTGAATCGACGGCGCGATCGATCGATTCCTGGTGCAGGTCAAAGCTTCGGCCTCATGAGCGCCCGCGACTTTACAGCTATCTTGCGTCCGCTAGAAAATAAAAGGGCCCGCATTGCGGGCCCTTCCGAATTAGCGCGACGGCCGATTATTCGCTCTTTGCGCCTGAGCCGGCCGCCTGCTGAAATTTCTGTTGCGCCTGGCTCGCCGCAACGCCGAACGCGTCCTGGCTGTCGCCGACCGTCATCGTTTGCTCGCAACTGTTCGTGCAGTTGAATGTGTAGCGTTGCCCGCCCCGCTGAAGCGTCAGAAGATCCGAATTTGTCGCCCGCACGCGCACAAGCATATTCTCAATTTCATTGCCGTCTGCGTCGAAAAGAAAAAGATTGGTCAGGCCCGGCGCCTTTCCGAAAAGGAGAACGCGAGTCTTGTCGCGAACAGTGACATCCGCAATGCCGGGATTGCCGACAACGATCTGCGCGACTTCCTGTTTGAAAGTGTAAGGCTTGACATGATCCATGGTCACCCAGATCTGCTCAGCCGAGGCGGCTGTGGCGAAAAGGGTCGCGGTTAGGGACAAAACGATCAAACGCATGGCTGCCGCCTTTTCTCTGTCTGTGCCACAGGCCTATCCCGGAGGAGTCAAAAAAGCCTTAAATCCGGCGACCCGCACAGTCTCACGTCACTTCAATCAATGGCGACAATTTTACCTTTTACCTCGCCTTAAACGCTTGCGGCGAGAGAATGCGCAGGGAGACCTACATGTTAGCAAATCCACTTCCTGAATCAGTCGATGCCGACAGTCACGCCGCGGCGGCGATCGCCGAAGCGGCCCCGTTCAGGGACCTTCCGGAACAAGCGCTCGCGCTTCTTGCAGAAGCGTGCAGCATCCGGCGTTACTCGGCGGGCGAAACTGTGTTCGCGATGGGCCAGTTCGACGGTTCGGAGTTTTTGATTGTCCGCTCCGGAAAATTAAAGGCGGCGCATGCGGATCAAAAGACCGGCGCGATGCTGATCGAGCATATGCATGAAGGCGATGTTTTCGGCCTCGCATTTGCAGCGCTCGGCGACGAACAGCGCGGAACGGCTGGCGTTTCCTTGACAGCTGAAGCTGATTGCGAAGTTGTCGCGGTAGATTCGGCGACGCTGCGTCTTATTGCCTCGCAACGCCCGTCGCTCACGCGCAATTTGATGCTTTATTTCGCGCGAAAGCTTCTCGGCGAGGACCGCACATCGCAAGAAAGCTCGCCGGAGCGCCGGGTCTTTGCGGCCTTGGCGACATTGATCGAACGCGATGCGGTGACAGCGGAATGGCGAATTGCAAGAATGCCGAAGCACCGGGAACTCGCAGACCGCGCCGATGTTGATGAGGCGGAAGCCGCAAGCGCTGTCGCAAAACTGATCCAGTCCGGCGTCGCCCGCAGGAATTACCCCGGTCTTATCATCGATGACATGGCGCAGCTCAACAGGCTCGCGCGCTAGATTAGCGGCCTGTTAAGCATAATCATCCGTAAACGAACAAAAGTTAGATGTTCGCCGGCTCTTTCACCGATTTTTAATGCGTCTCTACCATGATCACGGAAGTCTGAGGGGGGTTACGCCCATTCAGCGGTGCAAGAGTAAGAGTAGCAAGCAGGAGTCGACTCATGAAAGCTCTGATCAACAAGTTCGTAAAAGACGAAGACGGCGCGACGGCCATTGAATACGGCCTTATCGCCGCGCTTATCGCAGTTGCGATTATCGCCGCAGTCAAAGCGGTCGGCACGGAACTCACCAACACGTTCTCGACGGTCGAGAGCGGCTTGGCCGGCTAATTCTCGGCTGCAAGCTGAGAGTTCGGAAAAGGAGGCTTCGGCCTCCTTTTTCTTTTTTCGCGCAATTTTAAGCATAACCCAATGTTAAAGGCCTGCGCCTAGCGTTTGCTGTCAACGGCATTATGGAGCGGCGCCAGGTGATACCTCTCATTTTCTTGTCGGCATTTCCCGCATCGCTGCTCATTGCGGCGATGAACGATCTCTACGAATACAAGATTCCAAACTGGGTCTCGATCGTTCTGTTCTTCTCGTATTTCGCAGCCTCAATCGGTCTCGGCGCGCCGCCGGCTCAAATTCTCGAAGGGTTTTTATTCGCGTGTGCAGCGCTCGTCGTCGGCTTTGGGCTTTTTGCCGGAAAGTTTCTCGGCGGCGGCGACGCGAAGCTCCTTGCGGCGTGTGCGCCCTGGATCGGACCGTCGGCGCTGGCGCCGTTTCTGATTAATACGGCATTTGCAGGCGGCGCATTCGCAGTCGCTCTCATCATGTTTCGAAAATTGCCGGCGCTTCCCGTCTACGCCCATGCGCCATGGCTTATGCGCCTTCTTCAGCGGCCGAAAGACATTCCGTACGCTGTTGCGATCGCAATCGGCGGACTTCTTAGCTTTTCCCAAACGCCGCTCTTTCAATTGGCGTTCGGCGGTTAATGAAGTCGGTTAATAGAGTTTTGAGGACTTCTTATTACAAGAATTTACTGAGATTTCAGTGCGCAACGTGACCCCAGAGGGACGAGGTTGAACATGAACGTAACGCGAATCGCGGTTCTCGGCGTAGCGCTGGTGGCGGGCGCAGCCGCCTTTTTCTTGATGATGAACGGCAATAAGGGCGGGCCGGCGCAAGCTGTCCAGCAGGTTCAGGAAAAGACTGTGCGCGTGCTTGTCGCCGACAAGGCGTTCCAGCGCGGTGAGCGCATCGCTGCAGACGCAGTCCGGTGGGTCGATTGGCCCGAGAAGGCGATGTCTGAGGCCTACATTACTGAAGCGACCGGCGGCGATCCGGCGGAGCTGGAAAAGGCCGTCGCCCGCACGTCAATCATCGAAGGCGAACCGATCATTGAAGCGAAGATCGTTCGCGCCGGCAGCTCGGGTCTTCTCGCGGCGGTGCTTGAACCAGGAATGCGCGCAGTGACGATGCGCATCACGCCGGAAACGGGCGTCAGCGGTTTTGTCCTCCCAGGCGATCGCGTCGACGTATTCTACTCGGAGTCGAACGACTCCGACCGAACGACGACCGAGATCATATTCGAAGATGTTCGCGTGCTCGCGATCAATACGACCTACAGCGAGAATCCAGAAGCGCCGGTGATTGAAGGCGCGAACGCGACTGTCGAATTGTCGCCCGAGGACGCGGAATATTTCATCAACACCCGCGCTTCACGAGGCCAGATGAGCTTCGCGCTTCGCAGCGTCTTCAATAACGAAGACGGCGGTGCGAAGCAGCGCCGCGACCAGAGCGTCAAGGTGATCCGTTATGGCCGTTCGTAACCAGACCGTTGAGGGAAGATCTATGCGCATCAAAACCATACAGGCGCTTGTCGTAACGGTCCGCGTCGCCGGATTTACGCTGGCGGCGCTCGGGTCGGGCGTCGTGTCGCCTGCGCTCGCGCAAAAAGGGCGCGCCGAAGCCGTTATCAATTTCGGCGGATCGGGCGCTGCATCGAAGTCAATTGTTCTGCCGCTTAACAAGGCGGCGATCGTCGAATTGCCGCAGGCGGCGGCGGATGTGCTGGTTTCGCAGCCTTCCGTCGTTGACGCTGTCATCCGCTCGCCGCAGCGTGTTTACCTCCTCGGGCAACAGGTTGGACAGACGAACGCGTTCTTCTTTGACGTCAACGGCCGCCAGATTCTGAACCTTGAAATACAGGTCGAGCGCGATCTTGATGCGCTGACCGATCTTATCGCCCGCCTGATGCCGGACGCTCGTATCACGGCGGAAGCGGTCAACGACAATGTCATCTTGCGCGGCTCCGTGCCATCGGGCGTGCAGGCGGCGGACGCCGCCGACATCGCGGGCCGCTTCATCGGCGATCCTGCGAAGGTCATCAGCATGCTTTCGATCCGCGACCGGGAGCAGGTGATGCTGAAGGTGCGCGTCGTCGAAATGCAGCGCTCGATGATCAAACAACTCGGCATCGACCCGTCCGGCTTCACTTCAATTTCCAACACCGCCTTTGAAGCATCCGCCTCAACCATCGCATCGGGCGCGACAGCAGGTCTTACCGGCGCATTTGATCGCTTCTTCGGCGGCGGCCAGTCAGGGTTCTCGCTGAGTTTCCAGGCGCTTGAGCGTGTCGGTCTGGTGAAGACGCTTGCCGAGCCGACCTTGACCGCCGTATCCGGCGAAACGGCGAGTTTCCTCGCTGGCGGCGAATTTCCGATCCCTATCGGGCAGCGCGAAGGCGTCATCTCGCTTGAATTCAAGGAATTCGGCGTCGGGCTGGGCTTTACGCCGCTCGTTCTCGACAAGGGCCGCATCAACATCAAGGTTTCAACCGAAGTGAGCGAGATCTCGTCGCTCAACAACTTCTCGCTCGGCGGATCAACGACGACAATTCCTGGCGAGCCGGACGAATTGATTCCAATCGATACTGACGGCGACGGCAACCCGGATGACGTTTTCAACGTCACGCAGGCGGCCGGCGTCAGCAATCCCGCGACGGTATTCTCGACCTCAGGCCTCACCATTCCGGCTCTTACAGTGCGCCGCGCGAAAACGACGGTTGAACTTCCCTCGGGCGGAAGCCTCGTCATGGCGGGTCTCCTTCAGGAGAACATGCGCCAGACGGTGCAGGGCGTTCCGTACCTGAAGGACGTCGCCGTTCTCGGGCAACTTTTCAGAAGCCGCGACTATGCAAACTCGGAAACCGAACTCGTCATCATCGTGACGCCGTATCTTGTCGATCCGACGCATGAATCGAAACTCTCCGATCCTGCCAAGGGCTTCGTATCGGCGAGCGACATGCAGACAATCATGATGGGCAATCTCGCTGCAACCTACGGCCTTTCCGGCGCCGGCGTCGAAGAAAAGACGCTTCAGGGTCCGATGGGCTTCATTCTCGACTGATGGAGACGCAACACATGGCTACTGTTATGAAAAAGCTTCTCCTTGCAGCGACGGCGGCCTCGACCGTCGGCTGCGCCGCGCAGTTCAACGGACATGAGCAGGCGCTCACCGTCGCTGAAGAGCATCCGATTTCTGTCGACAGCCAGACGGTCACGATGACGCTTGCGCAGGCAAGCGGCGGCGAACTGACGTCTCTTGATGAAGCGCGCCTTCGCGCTTTCGCCAATTCGTTCATGAGCAACGGACACGGCGTGCTGACCGTGACGGCGCCGTCGCAAGCGGGCGCCCCTGATGTTCGCGACGCGCTGAACCGCTTCGGCGTTCCATCCGCGTCGCTGGTCGAAGCGGATTATCGCGGCGGAGACGGCGCGACGCGCGACGTAATCCTCTCATATACTCACTATGTCGCGACGCCGAGCGCGTGCGGCATCTGGGAGGGAATGCGCGAACGCGATTACCGCAATATGCGCTCGCCGAACTTTGGTTGCGCGACGCAGAATAATCTCGCGGCGATGATCGGCGATCCGCACGATCTGGTTGAGCCGGCGGCGATGACCGATCCGGATTCTGCGACGCGCATTCGCGGCGTCACCAAGTTCCGCAAGGGTGAAGTGACATCCAGCGCAACGGACGGCGAAGTGAAACAGCAGGTTTCGGATTAAGCGAAGAGAAGGGGTCAGGCGTCGCCTGGAGGGAGTTTGAAATGAGGAAGGCCTCAAAAGAAGCGTTCGATGCCGCCCATGATGAAGAGGGCGCGGCGAATGCTGCAGCAAGTCTTGGACCCGATGGCGGACCTTTGATGTCGGCGAAAGTCCGGTATGTGAAGTCTGACGCGGCAATCGCCGATGAAGATGACGCTTGGCTTGAAGACGAACTGTCAGATGAAGAACTGGCGGCTCTCGGCGAGGAAGACTTCAGCGCCGACGATCTGCTTGCCGACGAACTCGGCGTTAGCGATGTCGATGATTTCAGTTTTGAACCGGCGCCGCCGACGGCGACAAAGCCTGCAGTCGCGAAAGAGCCGCCGCTTGCCGCGCCCAAAGCTTCTCGCCCCGCTCAGGCCGCTCCGGTTGTGACGAGTCAGGCTCTTGCAATCCCGGACGATCATTCATTTGACGTCGCTGAGTTCGGCGATGGAGACGATGATCATCGCCCGGTTCCGCGCATTTCAATCCACGCATTCTGCGAGACGCCGGATACGACTGTGCTGCTCGAACGCGCCGCCGTCGATCGCCGCCTCAGCAAGACGCACCTCACCGTGCACATGGGCGGCCTTGCCAAGGCGGTCGATCATTTCCAGACCGCTGCGACGCCAAATCTCATCATCGTCGAGACGCTCGACGGCGGAAGCGAACTGTTTGGACAGCTCGCCGAACTGGCGGAGGTTTGCGACCCATCGACGAAGGTCGTTCTTATCGGCCGCGCGAATGACATCGGTCTATATCGTGAACTGATGCGCCAGGGAATCAGCGACTATATCGTGCGCCCAAGGTCGCCGTTGCAGATCATCAAGTCGATCGCGACACTTTACGTCGATCCGTCCGCGCCGCCGATCGGCCGCACGATCGCGTTTGTCGGGGCCCGCGGCGGCGCCGGATCATCAACGATCGCCCACAATGTCGCCTGGTGCGCAGCCGAAGAGATGCACAGCGATACGGTCATTCTTGACCTCGACCTGCCGTTCGGCACGGCGAGCCTTGATTTCGAACAGGATCCGACATCGGGTCTCATCGAAGCGCTTGGTTCGCCCGAGCGTCTCGACGACGTGCTGCTTGACCGCCTGCTGCAAAAGCATACAGACCGCCTTAGCCTGTTCACGGCGCCAAACCTTCTCGATCGAGACTATGATATTGACGACCAGGCTTTCGAGACGGTCATTGACGTCGTGCGCGGCGCGGCCCCGACGATCGTCGTTGATGTTCCCCATATCTGGACCGGCTGGTCGAAACGACTTCTGCAGACCGCCGACCAGATTGTCATCACGGCGACAGCGGATCTTGCGGCTTTCCGCAACACCAAAAACCTAGTTGATATTATCTCCGGCTCGCGCCCGAACGATGCGCCGCCGATGCTCATCATCAACCAGTTCGATCCAAAGGTTTCGTCCGTTCAACCTGCGCAGTTCGCTGAGCACGTCGGATTGACGCCGTCGGTCGTCTTCAATTGGGAGCCGCAGCTGTTCCACACGGCGGCGACGAACGCATCTCCGATCGTCGTGGTCGGAGCCAAGACCAAGACCGCATACCACATTCGGGAATTGACCTCGCTTGTGCTCGGAAAGACCCACGCGGCTGAGAAAAAGAGCCGCTTTAGTTTCGCCGGCCTGTTGAAGAAGAAGTGACATGACGAAGTTCGGACGCAGAACGGCCGAAGCCGATCAGCCCGCGCCAGCGGCGGCAGCCAAGCCCAAGCCCGCAGGACCCAAACCCGCGCCGGTTTCAGCGAATCCGGCGTCACAGGCCAAGAAGAACGCGGCCAGCGCCCCGCCGCCGCGCGTTAACGCCGTCGCGAAGGCGCAACCGATCGAAATCGGCGGCCGCACCGATGAATACTTCCAGACGAAGACAACGATCTTCAACGCCCTGATCGATACGATCGACCTGTCGCAGCTGGCGCAGCTCGACACCGAATCGGCGGCGGAAGAGATCCGCGACATCGTCAACGAGATCATCTCGATCAAGAACGTCCAGATGTCGATCGCCGAGCAGGAGGCGCTGCTCCAGGACATTTGTAACGACGTTCTGGGCTATGGGCCGCTGGAGCCCCTGCTTGCGCGCGACGATATCGCCGACATCATGGTCAACGGCGCCAACCGCGTCTTTATCGAGGTCGGCGGCAAGATTCAGCTGACCAATGTGCGCTTCCGCGACAATGCGCAGCTGATGAACATCTGCCAGCGAATCGTCAGCCAGGTGGGACGCCGGGTCGACGAGGCCTCGCCGATCTGCGACGCGCGCCTGCCGGACGGCTCGCGCGTCAACGTCATCGCTCCTCCGCTGTCGATCGACGGCGCCGCGCTCACCATTCGTAAGTTCAAAAAAGACAAGCTTCGGATTCAAGACCTTGTCAATTTCGGGTCGATCTCGCCGGAAGGCGCGAAAGTTCTCGAAGTTGTCGGCGGGTGCCGCATCAACACGCTGATTTCCGGCGGTACGGGTTCTGGAAAAACGACGCTTCTCAATTGCATGACCGGTTTTATCGAGCTCGATGAACGCGTCATCACCTGCGAAGACGCCGCCGAACTTCAACTGCAGCAACCGCATGTCGTCCGTCTCGAAACGCGGCCGCCGAACCTTGAAGGGCAAGGCGAGGTGACAATGCGCGACCTCGTCAAGAACTGCCTGCGCATGCGACCCGAACGCATCATCGTTGGCGAGGTTCGCGGCCCTGAAGCGTTCGACCTTCTTCAGGCGATGAACACCGGCCACGACGGATCGATGGGAACGCTGCACGCCAACAGCCCCCGCGAGGCGCTGCAACGTATCGAGTCCATGATTACGATGGGCGGGTACAATCTGCCTTCGAAGACGATCCGCGAAATGATCGTCGGCTCGATCGACGTCATTATCCAGGCGGCGCGTCTTCGCGACGGTTCTCGTCGCATCACTCATATTACTGAAGTGCTCGGCACCGAAGGCGACACCATCATCACGCAAGATCTCTTCGTCTATGAGGTCAACGGCGAAGACGAGAACGGCAAGCTCGTCGGACGCCATCGCTCGACCGGCATTGCGCGTCCGGCCTTCTGGGATCGTGCAAAATATTACGGCATGGAAGAAGCGCTCGCGGAAGCTCTCGATGCCGCGGCTGAGTAAAAGAGTTCAATGGATCAGCAACTGATCATAACAATCGTTCTCGGGATCGTCGGATTCGGCGCGCTTGCGTTCCTTTTCGTTGCTCCATCGAAGAACGACAAGGCGAAGAAACGGCTTGCCTCGCTCGAGACAAAAAAGAATGCTCGGCGGGCAAGCGCGGCCGCTGCGAGCGACAAGGAAAGCAAAGATCGCCGCAGGAAGGTTTCCGAAGCGCTTTCGAAGATCGACAACAAGAATCAGGCGGTCAAGAAAGCAAAGAAGCGCGTTTCGCTCGAACAGAAGCTCGAACGGGCGGGCCTCGCCTTTGGCGCTCGTGAATTCTATATCGGCTCTGTCGTTGCGGCGCTGCTTCTCGGCTTCGTTGGTTTTATTTCCGGTCAGAAGCTTGTCGTCACCGCCGGCCTCATCTTTGTCGGCGGTCTTGGCCTTCCACACTGGTTTGTCGGGATGCAGATCTCGCGCCGTCAGAAGAAGTTTGCGGACGAGTTTTCCAACGCCATCGACGTTATCGTGCGCGGCGTCAAATCCGGCCTTCCAGTGAACGAATGCCTGAAGATCATCGCGGCGGAAGCCCCGAGGCCCGTCAATGAGGAGTTCGAACAGCTGGTTGAGGGGTTCCGCATCGGCCTTTCGCTCGACCAGGGAATGGCGCGGATGTACGACCGCATGCCCCTGCAGGAGGTCTCTTTCTTCGGCATCGTTTTGCTTATCCAGCAAAAGACCGGCGGCAATCTCGCCGAAGCGTTGACGAACCTTGCGGGCGTTCTGCGTGGACGAAAGCTGATGGAAGGCAAGATCAGGGCGCTATCATCCGAAGCGAAGGCGTCGGCGATGATTATCGGCGCGCTGCCCTTTCTGGTCATGGGCGCGGTTAAGATGTCTTCGCCGACCTATCTCGATCCGCTCTTCAACACGCCGACCGGCAATTTCATCCTTCTTGGCGCCGGATGCTGGATGTCCATGGGCATTTACGTGATGAAGTCGATGATGAAGATCAAGGTCTAGGACTAGTGCAATGGAACAACTAATCCTCACCGCCACAGACCGGCAATTCCAGATTTCGCTGCTTGTCGCGCTCGCCGCGATTGGAACAGTCTACACGATTATCGAGCCGTTCCTCGTCAAGGACCGGATGGCGGAGCGGATGAAATCCGTCGCCGAGCACCGCGAACGCCTGCGCGCCGAGCAGCGAGCCTCATTTGCGCGCAAGAGCGGCACATTGCGCGCAGCATCGGCGCAGGGCTTCTTGAAAGACCTCGTCGAAAAGATGAAATTGCTCGAGGCTTTTGACGCCAATGAAGCGCGCAAGCAGCTCATGATGGCGGGCTTTCGCGGTCAGCGCCCGGTGTTCATTTTCATGGCGGCTCGCATCGGCATGCCCTTTGTCGCCGCCTTTGCCTGCTGGGTTTACGTATATGTCCTCAAGGGCGTCGAACTTGACAGCTTTTCAAAGCTGATTGCGGTCGTCGGTTCGTTCTTCGCCGGCTTCTACATTCCAAACCTCTATATCCAGAATTCAGTCGCAAAGCGCCAGCAAACGATTCAGCTCGCCTGGCCGGATGCGCTTGACCTGCTTTTGATCTGCGTCGAGGCGGGCATGTCTATCGAAGTCGCGCTGCAGAAAGTCAGCCAGGAAATCGCCGGAACGTCCTCGGAACTCGCCGAAGAACTCGGCCTTACGGTCGCAGAATTATCGTATCTGCAAGAGCGCAAAGCCGCCTATCAAAATCTCGCGGAGCGAACCGGCCTGGACGGCGTCAGGGGCGTGACGACCGCGTTGATCCAGTCGGAAAAATACGGAACGCCGTTGGGGCAATCACTGCGTGTCATGGCCCAGGAAAACCGCGAGCATCGTATGCAGGAGGCCGAGCGCAAAGCCGCCGCATTGCCCCCGAAATTGACTGTGCCGATGATCGGCTTCTTCCTGCCGGTTCTGTTCGCGGTCATCCTTGGGCCTGCGATCATGGGCATCATGGACGTCAAATAGGCGCCCGCTTTCAGATCCTGCCGCGCGCGTGGCGCGGCAAGCCGTCGGCAGTATCAAACCAGCCAATCCTACTTTCGCAGTAGATGTGAAATTCCGGCGGAACCAGCGCCGGATCGTCAAGCGTTGCTGTATTTATGCTGACTGTCGCATCGCAATCGTCCTCCCGAAAGAACAGATAGGTACCGCAGGACGAACAAAATTCGCGTCCAGCGCGGTCGGACGCGCGATAGGCGCGCGGCGCACCAGTCAGGATTGAGAGTCGTTGCGGCGCGACGGCGAACCAGGCGACGACAGGCGCGCCGCTCTGCTTCTGACATGTTCTGCAATGACAATAACCAGATTCGGCAATGGCGCCGGCCGCGACTGCATAACGCACTGCGCCGCAAAGGCATCCGCCTTCAGCCATTGAATGAATTGAATTTGCGATCCCGGCGACCTCCGGCTGCTCCGCTGTTAAAGGTACGCGAAAGCAAATGAGCGCGCTACTTGCCGGCTCCGTCAGCTATTTGATCAATCGCCTGATGAAGCGGCAGCTTTCCTGCTGCGACAAGGTCGCGGCTGTCGGGTTTGCCGCCGAGACGCTGCCGGTAGACCCAGAAATTTGTCAGCACCTTTTCGACAAAATCGCGGCTCTCAGGATTTGGGATGCTTTCGATGAAAAGGAGCGGGTCCTCGACCGCTAATTCGCGCTTCCAGCGGCGAAGGTTTCCAGGGCCCCCATTGTAGGCGAGCGCCATGTCGAAGAGATCGCCGTCTGCCGTTGTCGATATCAGATGATTAACATAATCCTGACCGATCGAAAGATTGACGGCCGGATCGTAAAGGCGGTCGCGGCCTTTGCCGCGCTGCAGGTTCTTGTCCTTGGCGACGTAACTCGCCGTTCTCGGCATTAGCTGCATCAGCCCACGCGCGCCGACGCGACTCGTCGCCTCGACTTTAAATTTCGATTCCTGCCTCATCAGGGCATAGATGAGTGCGGGATCGGCCGTGAATCCGTTTTCAGGTTCGTAATCAGGAACAGGAAAAAGCCCTGCCTGAAATGTTCGTCCTCCGTGAAAAAGCGCAAGATCGAGTTGCGCCGCCGGCAAATTAAACGCCGCCTCGACCGCGAGAAGATCGGGCGCATGGGCGTCATCTATGCGTCCGTTGATCCAACGGAATTCGAGATCGCCTTCGGTCTCCTTGCCCACTTCAAGAAGCGCGATAGCGCGCTTTATTGCGGGTTCTTTCTCGGCAAGCCGCGCATACCCGCCTGCCGTCAGCGCGGGCGGCGTCCAGTTGTAATCGTAATCCCGTCCAAGCTGCGCGAGCGTCAGCTGCCCATAGAAAGTGAAGGGGAATTGTGCGCTGATTTCGAGAAGCGGCGCCACATCCTCTACATGACCATCGGCGAGCGCCGTCCGCGCCGCCCAGAATGCCCCGGCTGACCGGAGCGCATCGTCCTGATACGGAACACGCGCCATCGCCGCGAATCGCTCATGCGCTCTTGTCATGTCGCCATTGCGGAAATTGATGAGGCCGGAAATCCAGTAGGCGAGAACCGCGCTCTCTCCGTTCCGGTCTGCAACCGCGTCTGCGACTTCCTGCGCGCGCACCTGATAGCCCTGATAATAAAGGCTTGCCGCAATCCACGAGCGCATGCGGTCGAACTGGCGTTCGGTGATCGCCCCGCGCGCGAGATGGCGTTCGATCTCTTTCAGGGCGTCGTTCGCCTGTTCTTTCTTAGAAAGAAATCTGACCCGCCCTTCGATCTGCGTCAGCAGAGGGCGGCTCGTGCCGGCATAGTCGCGTTCAAGATCCGGATGGAGCGGCGCGGAAGGCTCTGCGCGCCACTTGCGCGGGATTGGCGAGAGGGGAGGCGTCGAGCCGCGCGGCTGCTTCCGGCGCGCAAGCGCGTAGATTTTATCCGCATCTGGATGGTCTGCGTAATAGGCCATCCATTCCTTCAGTTCCTCGAATGTAGAGCGATAGGCGGTCGGATGGAGATAACGCTCCTTCGTCACATAGCCCATCAACGACCGATCGGAGAGTGCGGAAATTTTCGCATCCGCCTCGCGCCAGCGGGCGTCTCCTTGAAGTTCGAAAATTTCGGCGTAAAGCGTCCGATCTTCGGCGCTAAGGACCTGCGGAAGAAAGGCCTCTTCGGTCGCGCTAGCCGATGACAGAAAGGCGGCGGCTGCGACTATGGCGGCAATCAGACGATTCACGCGGCAGCCCCAATGTTAGCGCGCTCATGCGCACAGCATATCGTAGAAAGATCGGCGTTAAGCATCTCTTAACCTGGCGGATAGGGTTTGAAGATCAGCCCAAGCAAGACGCTTTTGTGCAGGCTGGCGCAACAGGAACGCCGGATGGAAAACCGGCAACGCCTGGAAGCGCGCGCCCGACGGCAAAACGATCTCGCGCCAGGCGCCGCGTGCGCGCATGATGCCGGCGGCGCC
>JBGSLM010000061.1:0-15213 GCA_041740755.1 Parvularculaceae bacterium
CGCCCGCGACCGCTGAACGGTCGGCAGCGACGTTGCGGATCGATTGCGCATAGGCGGCGGCAAGGCGCGCCTTGTCCGGCTGCAGCGCCGAAATTTCCTTCGGCCTGCGCGCTTCGAGTAGTTCGTTCTCGCGGCTGATGATTGCCGTCAATTCTTCGGTGAGGGCGATCAGCGTTTTCACGCGCGTTGCGGCGTCGAGCACTGCGGCGGTCATTGTGGGGACTCCTGGATCAAGGCGGCGTTCTTTTCGCTCTGAAGGTCGATGAGTGCGGATTTGACGTGGGCGGCGATGCCGAAGCCGCCGCGCTCGGCCATCGCCTTCGCGTAGCCTTCCTGCAGCAGGCTCTTGAAGAATTCCTCGCTCTTGCCGCCGCCGGCGATTGACGGCGTCTCGACGGAAGAAAAGAGCGGCTCCAGCATCTGTGCGATGAAAACGGCTTCAAATTCTTTTGCTGCGTCCGCGACGCGGCGCGCTTGATGTGCGGACGCCTGCGCGGGGGCGAGCGATGCGGCCTCAATCATCACAGCACCTCAATATCGGCCTGCAGCGCGCCTGCGGCCTTGATCGCCTGAAGGATGGCGATCAGATCGCGCGGGGAGACGCCGAGCGCATTGAGGCCGTCGACGAGATCGCGAAGCTGCACGCTTTCCTGAACGATTTTGAGATCGGCGGGCTCATCGTCGGCGCCGACGGTGGTGCGCGGCACCACCACGGTCTCGCCATTGCGCGAGAACGGCGAAGGCTGGCTCACCTGCGGCGTTTCGCCGACCGAGATCGTCAGATTCCCTTGTGCGATTGCGACGGTCGAGACGCGCACATCGTCGCCGATGACAACGACGCCTGCGGTCTCGTCGATGACGACTTTGGCGCGCGTGTCGGCGTCAACGGCAAGACTTTCGACGCGCGCGATAAGGGCGACCATATCGCCCGGGAAATTTTGCGGACGGTTGAGTTTGACCGTGCCGGGATCTGCAACGGACGCGGAACCTGCGCCGAGCGAGGAATTGATCGCGGCGCTGATGCGCCCGGCCGTCGTAAAATCAGGATTGCGCAGAGCGAGGCGGATAGAGGTCTGGCCGGCGATGTCATAGGCGATTTCGCGTTCGACGACCGCGCCGTTGGCGATGCGCCCATTGGTCGGCACGCCGCGCGTCAGCGAAGCCGCCTGACCGCGCGCCGCATAACCGCCGACCGCGAGCGATCCTTGCGCCACAGCGTAGACTTCGCCGTTCGCGCCATAGAGCGGCGTCACCAGAAGGACGCCGCCGCGCAGGCTTTCCGCGTCGCCGAGCGCGCTCACTGAAACATCGATGCGCGCGCCTTGCGTTGCGAAGGGCGGCAGGTTCGCCGTCACCATCACGGCTGCGATGTTTTCGGTGTCGAGCGTTTCGGAACGGATGTTGACGCCCATGCGCTCAAGCATCGAGACAAGGCTTTCTCGCGTGAACGGCGTATTGCGAATGCGATCGCCCGTGCCGTCGAGACCGACGACAAGGCCATAGCCGATGAGCATGTTCTCGCGAACGCCTTCAACATCGGCGAGATCTTTGATGCGTGCGGAAGAATGGGCGGGCTCGATCGAGACCGACATCGTCAGCGACGCAATGAAGGCGAACAGAAAGGTCTTGTTAAGTCGGAGCACGGCGGACCATCTCTCAAACGCCCGCAAACCGGGCGACGTTATAAGAGCGAGAGCTGTGCCATCTGGATGCGTGAAGAAAAGCGCATGTTTTCCAACGGAATACCGGTTTGCCGCCATCGCCGCCGAGACGCGCGCGCACCGCCTGCGGCACATACTGCCGGGAAAATATTTCCCGATTAACGAAACCTTTATGAGGGGCGGCGCAATGTCGGCGCATGAAAAATTCATCGGTGCAAGGATGATCAAGGTCTCTGGACCGGGCGGGACAGGCGGCGCTCGGAGAACTGGCGGCGTTGGTTCCTCGCGTTCGGCGTCTTCCGGCGCTTTCAAGGTCGATGGATCGTCCGGGGCGGCCGCGTCTCAAAGCGCAGGCGCTGCGGGGGAAATTGCATCGGCTTCCGCGCTTGGCGCGCTCATTGCGCTTCAGAGCGAAGGACGGGGCGGCGCCAAAAACCGTGCAATGGCGGAGCGGGCGCTGATGTTGCTCGATCGCATCAAAGACGGCCTGCTTGCGGGGCGAATCGTTGAGAGCGATCTGGCGGCGCTGGCCAATGCTGCAGATGCGAAGCTGAACGATCCGGACGAAAAGATCGCAGCGATTTACGCCGAGATAGCGCTGCGGGCGAAAGTCGAACTTGCCAAATTGGGCCGGTAAAACGCGGCTTTCCTGCATGGAAACCGATTTCTCAGACATTTGAATTTATATGCGTTCCCGCAAGCGGCGCCCGGCGATTTTAGGCGGCGTAATTGCGGCTTGAGGCGGGTCGTCGGCGCGACTATACAGGCCGCGCCCGAAAGGCAGGGGAGCCGGATTTTGGGATCTGAAAGGGCAGTCAGTGAGCGCAAAGAAGAAAAAGACGACCGAGACTGATCAGGCGGATTACCGGCCGACCGAGTCGGAACCGTTTATGAGTGAGCGCCAGAAAGAGTATTTCCGCCGGAAATTGCTCGATTGGAAAAACGACATCCTGAAAGAGAGCAAGTGCACGCTCGAACAGCTTCAGGAAGAAAGCCTGCATCTGCCGGATATTGCGGACCGTGCGTCAAGCGAAACCGACAAGGCGATCGAACTTAGAACCAGAGATCGCCAGCGCAATCTGATCGCAAAAATCGACTCGGCGCTGCGCCGCATCGAAACGGGCGAGTACGGCTATTGCGAAGAGACGGGAGAGCCGATCGGCATTCGCCGTCTTGAAGCGCGTCCGATTGCAACGTTGTCGCTCGAAGCGCAGGAACGTCACGAGCGTTCCGAAAAAGTTCATCGCGACGATTGAGACCGCGTTCATCTTGAACGCGCCGCTTCCTGGCGCATGAATGCGGTCATGCCGGCTTCAGTCGCAAAATGAAGGAGACACGGAAGTGGGCGTGACGGGAATAGGCGGCATTTTCTTTCGGGCGAAAAACCCGGATGCGCTGCGCAATTGGTATGTCCGTCATCTCGGCGTCGGCTCGGCGCCCTACGGCGACTGGGATACGAAAGCGGGAACGAGCGTCTTTGCGCCTTTTGCGGCGGATACGGACTATTTCCCCGCTGATCGTCAGTGGATGATCAATCTGCGTGTGGACGATCTCGACGGTCTCTGCGCGTCGCTTCGCGCTGCGGGCGTCGACGTGATCGTCAAGCCGGAATGGGATATGCCGGGCGTCGGGCGGTTTGCGCGCATCCACGATCCGGAGGGAAATCCGATCGAGCTCTGGCAGCCCGATCAGTCCAGCTGAGTTGTCCAGGACGCCGGATAGATCTTTCAGATCAAATCGCTATTTCCCCTCGATATTCTGTGGTTCTCCCGGTCGATGCGGATGCGATGACGGGCTTGAAGGCCTTTTGGTCTCGCGCCACTTGCATTAGATATAAAGATATCCTTATATGCTCTGGCCGCTTTAGGACGACCCCATGCCAGACAAAGACCCATTTCCCGGCCGCCAGGAGCGGATCGCCGCTCTGAAAGCCGCCTTGCAAGAGCGGATCGTCGTTCTCGACGGCGCTGCGGGCACCTTCATCCAGTCCTACTCCCTCGACGAGGCGGGCTATCGCGGAAAGCGATTTGGCGACTGGAAATCTGACGTTCGGGGCAATAACGACCTCCTCATCCTGTCGCGCCCCGAAATCGTCGCCGAGATGCACCGCGCCTATCTCGCCGCCGGCGCCGAGATGATCGAAACAAACACGTTTTCTTCGACGACGATTGCGCAGGCCGATTACAATATGGAAGCGCTCGCGTTCGAGATGAATGTCGAAGGCGCGCGCCTCGCGCGCAAGGAAGCGGACGCGGCGGCGACGGCGAACAGGCCGCGCTGGGTCGCAGGCGCAATCGGACCGACGAACCGGACCTGTTCGATTTCGCCGGATGTCAACGATCCCGGCGCGCGCAATGTCGAATTCGATGCGCTGGTCGCCTCTTATGGCGAAGCGGCGAGGGGGCTGCTCGAAAGCGGGGTCGATACTATTTTGATCGAGACGATTTTCGACACGCTGAACGCGAAGGCGGCGATTTTCGCCGTACAGGAATTGTTCGATGGCCTTGGCTACGAAGTTCCGATCATGCTCTCGGTGACGATCACCGATCAGTCAGGGCGCACGCTTTCGGGTCAGACGCCGGAAGCCTTCTGGCATTCCGTGCGTCATGCAAAGCCGCTCTCTGTCGGCATCAATTGCGCTCTTGGACCGGATCTGATGCGCCCATTCGTCGCCGAGCTTTCTCGCGTCGCCGATTGCGCGCTGTCAGCCTATCCAAATGCCGGGTTGCCGAATGCGTTTGGCGGCTACGATGAAACGCCGGCGTCGATGGCGAAACATCTGCAGGAATGGGCGAAGTCGGGCCTGCTCAATATTGTCGGCGGATGCTGCGGCACGACGCCGGACCACATCAACGCCTTCGCTCGCGCGGTGAAAGGCGTTGCGCCGAGGCCGATCCCGACTGTTCCCCTGGGAATGCGCCTCTCGGGGCTTGAGCCGTTCTATCTCGCGCGTGAGGCGTCCTGAGATGACCGGGCCGCGAGCGCTGGTCGTTATTCAAAGACTTCTTGCGGTTCCGTTTATCGTGCTGGGCGGTTGGTGCCTTGTGACGCCGCATATGGTTGAGGCGTTGATGTTCCAACCGGCCTACCAGCATCTTAGCGCGACGAGCGCATTGCTGATCGGATGCTTTGGCGCACAGGCGCTGCTGTGCGGGCTTTTCATCGTGCTGACAAAGTTTACGCGCTGGACCTATCTTGGATATGGCCTGGCGCTGACGCCGTTCTTTTTCTTCAATTTTTATTTCGTCTATGTCGTTCCGGTCCTCAATCAGTGGATGGCGCTCGACTTTGTCGCCAATATTTTCATGCTCGGCTTGTGCGTCGCCGGATATCGCCTCTCGAGCGCGAAGCAGGCATAGGACTGTCCGCCAGGCTGCGCCTTCGCGCGGCGCGAAAAAGCTGATAGAGACCGCGCATGGCCGATATTGCACACCAGATCGACTGGCTCCGCCGCCTTGTCGCTTTCGACACGACGTCGTCGAAATCGAACCTCAACCTGATCGACGATGTCGAGGCGTATCTGGAAGGTCACGGCGCCCAAACGCATCGCGTGTGGAACGCCGACCGGACGAAGGCCAACCTCTACGCCATTGTCGGCCCAAAGATCGAGGGAGGCGTCATTCTTTCGGGGCATACGGATGTCGTGCCCGTCGATGGGCAGGACTGGTCGACGGATCCCTGGACGCTGACCGAAAGGGGCGGGAAGCTTTTCGGCCGGGGCACGTGCGATATGAAATCTTTCTCGGCGATAGCCCTGTCGCTTCTTCCTGAGATGAAACAGGCGAACCTTAAGCGCCCGATCATATTTGCACTTTCCTATGACGAGGAAATCGGACTGCTCGGCGCGCCGCATATGATTGCGGAGATCAAGGACAGATTGCCGGCGCCCTCCGCCGTTATCGTCGGCGAACCGACGATGATGAAAGTGATCGACGGACATAAGGGCATCGCCACGTTCAAGACGACCGTCACCGGCTTTACCACTCATTCAAGCCAGACCGATCGCGGCGTTTCCGCTGTTGAGGCGGCGGCGAAATTGATCGCGAAGATTTCCGACATGCGCGAAGCGCGGGCGAGGGCTGCCGACCCTGATTGTCCTTTCACGCCGCCCTATTCAACGATGACGGTCAATGTCGTCAAAGGCGGCACGCAGGTGAATATCATGGCCGGCGAATGCGCATTCACCTGGGATTGCCGGGTTATCCCAGGCGACAGCGCCGCCGCCATTCTCGCAGAGTTCGCCGCCTATGCGCGCGAAGTCGAGGCGGCGATGCGCAAGAAGTCGTCAGCCTGCAGCGTTGCAACCGTTCGGGCGACCGATGCGCCGCCCCTGTCGCCGTCGCAGCACAATCCGGCAGCCGATCTTGCAAAGGCGATAACAGGGCTCAACTCGACCGACGTCGTTTCCTTTTGCGCAGAAGCGGGCCAGTTTCAGGAAGCGGGATTTTCAACTGTCATCTGCGGACCCGGCTCGATTGACCAGGCGCACCAACCAGATGAGTATGTGTCAATCAATCAGCTTGCTGAGGGTACGGCGTTCATCCGCAAACTGATTGCCCGTCTCGCCCGCTAATTCCGTTTAACCTTCGCGGAGAAATCCAATGACCCCCATTCAGGCGGCCGCTCTCTGGATCGGCCTTAATGCGCTCTTTCTCATCTATATAAGCTTTCGAGTGGGTCAAACGCGGATCAAGACCAAGACCAACCTTGGCGACGGCGGCAACGACGATATGGTCAAGGCGATCCGTACGCAGGGCAATTATATCGAATATGCGCCAGCTGCGCTGTTGGGATTGTTTGTTCTCGCCAGTCTGGGGCTAGGCGCGATGTGGATTCATCTGCTCGGAGGCGTGTTCCTCCTTGCGCGGATTTCTCATCTGCTTGGGCTCGGCATCGGCGTCTGGCCGCAGGGACGCTTTGCCGGAACGCTCTTCACCATGCTGACATTGCTTGCGACCGCGCTCTTGTTGATCTGGAACGCGATCTCATAATCCTTTACACGCGTTAAGCATGCTTTCTGAATCATTGAACCCCGGCGTTACAATTCTTTACGACGAATTTACCCTGAGCTGAGACGCTTCGCCCATCGAGATCTGAAGACTCCAAGGGGCGGAAAAAAGTGAAGCGTATCAGTCATTGCCGTGCGTGCGGTTCCGCTGCGTTGTCGCCGGCTTTCACTCTTGAGGGAATTGGCGCGGAACCGGCGCGCAAGGGCTTTCTTGGTCGCGCAAAGACGGGCGTCGCCGAGTATGTGCTCTGCGATCCGTCGAAAGACGTTCACGCGTGCGGACTGCTGCAAAACGCCCATGTGGCCGACGAGCCGCGAAAGCGCATCGGGCCATCGGGCGCTTTCCGTACGACGAGGTCGAGCCTGCGGTCGCTTGCGACAGAAGGGCTTGAGTTGATCTCAGGGCGTGATTGCGCCGCGCTTGATATCGGATGCTCAGACGGCACGCTGCTCTCGTTTTATCCGCGCTGGGTCGACCGCTATGGCGTTGATCCGTCCGACGCCGCCGATCAGATCGGCGACTGGGCGTGGTCGGCGAAAGCCGCTTTTCCATCCGCCGACATTGACCGCGCCTTCGCCGGCAAGAAATTCGACCTAATCACGGCGGCTTCCGTTCTTGAAGAGATTAACGAGCCGCGCGCGTTCTTTGCGCGGGTCAAAGCGCTATTGACTGGCGACGGCGTCTTTGCGCTTGAAACGCTTTACGCCCCAATGACGTTGACGCGAACGGCCGCAGAAGCGTTCGCGGGCGGCGTCGCGGCCGTCTATTCGATCAGCGTTCTCGAACGCATTTTGCGCGACTGCGAATTGAAGATTTTCCGTGGTTCTCTGACGGAGAAGGAAGGCGGATCGATCCGCCTCTTTATCACGCACGCCGAATCGCCCGATTATGATTTCGACCCGTGGTTCGAGCGCCTTGCGCAATTGTGGGACGAGGAGAATGCGCTATCGCTTCGAACGCGCGCGCCGTACCAGGCGTTCGAACATCGAGCCGATGGCGCGCGAAAGGCTTTCGAGGAATTGATGGCCGGAATTGCGCAGCGTGATGAAAAGGCGCATCTCTTCGGCGCGGATGCGTGCGCATCGATGCTCTATGCGTGGGCCGGCAAACACTCGAAAGCGATCGAAGCGGTGATCGGCGTCGCTGAAATTGAAAGCGGCGAGCGCCTTGCGACCGGCGGGCCGTTAATCATATCGGAATCAGAATCGCGCGCGATCGAGCCTGATTACATCATCGCGCCGCCGGCGTTGAAGCGCGAAATTCTCGAGCGCTGGCGCGATCCTGTCCTGCGCGGGGCTAAGGTGGTTTTTGCAACGCCTTATCCGCACATTGTTCATTCCGGAAATTATGCCGCTGAATTCGGAAAGTCGCTTTCGGGCGGCGACGGCGCCGGCGGCGCTGAGAACCTTCGCGCCATATTGAGCGCCGCAGGCGGGCTGCGCCTCGTTTCCGACAGCACGCGTAAAAGCGCCTAGATCTTACCTGTTGAAATGAACCGGCGCGTCGTTCCTTCAAGAACGACAGCGGTCAGCGCATCTGACCAAACGGCGCCTGTATCGACATCGATACGCCAGCCCGCATCGAGCGGCCTCTTCACGGGGTGATGGCCGTGGACGACGGCTTTGTCCGGCCGCTGATCTGGTCCGGCGTTGTGGAATTCGCTGCGAATCCAGAGACAGTCCTCTTCTTTCTGGTCTTCGATTGCAATTCCCGGTTTGAAACCGGCATGAACGAACGCATAGCCCCCGGACACATGCCAAAGGTCGAGCGCCTCCAGGAAATCGCGATGCGCGGCGGGGAGGACCTTTTCGAGCGAACGGGCAAGATCGACGGGATGGCGCGTCCAGATATTGGCGACGCCATAGCTTTCAAGCGTCTTGTCGCCGCCCCAGTGGAGCCATTCTTCATTGAGCTCCGGCGCAACGAGAAAATCGAGCATCGCCTGCTCATGATTGCCTTTGAGAAAAATCGCGTTGGAATGCCCCGATTTCACGTCGACAAGGCGTTCGACGACGCCAAACGAATCGGGGCCCCGGTCGACATAATCGCCGAGAAAGATCAGCCTCGACGAATTCGCGTTCTCGGCATCGGCGGCGATTAGCGCAAGAAGCTTGTCGAGCAGACCGTCACAACCATGAATATCGCCAATCGCGTAGACCCGCTCGCCATCCGTGATGGCGGCGGCAGGCGCCTTCTCGCGAAAAAGTTTTCCGATCATCGGTTCAATCTGCAGTCCAACTCAGCTTATAATAGGGATAATTCGTTGATTTGGGTAAATGGCGACCGTTTTTCCGGAGTATCGCATTGTCGCATGTTAGCCCTAAGGGAGGCGCGGCGTGACCGTCCTCGTCACTGGCGGCGCCGGTTATATCGGCGCGCATATGCTGCTCGCCCTAGCGGAAGCGGGGGAGGATGCGGTCGCGCTTGACGATCTGTCGAACGGCGCGCGCTGGCTAGTGCCCGACCCAAAACGCCTCATAGTCGCCGATGTCGGCGACCGGGAGGTCGTCATCCGGCTGATGCGCGATTTCGGCATCCGCGAGGTCATCCATTTCGCAGGCTCGATTCTGGTGCCGGAGTCGCTCCAAAAGCCGCTTCACTATTACTGGAACAATACGGCGAAAACGATCGCGCTCCTCGAATCTTCGGTCGCCTGCAATGTCGAGCGGTTCATTTTTTCTTCGACGGCGGCGGTCTATGGGATGCCGGATCATTCGCCGGTGAATGAATCCTCGACCATTCATTCGATCTCGCCGTATGGCGCGTCGATGGCGATGAGCGAGCGCGTACTCGACGACGCGGCGAAGGCGCACGGTTTCACACACACCATACTTCGATATTTCAACGTCGCGGGCGCTGACCCGAGCGGGCGCGCAGGGCAGATCGGCAAACCGACGCACCTTGTTCGCGTCGCCGCGCAGATCGCGACGGGATCGCGGAAGGAAAAATTGCAGATATACGGCGCGGATTATCCGACCCCCGACGGCACCGCGATACGCGACTATGTTCATGTGTCTGATCTTGCGGACGCGCACCTTGCGGCGTTGGCGCGGTTGCGGCGCGGCGGCGTATCGGAATTTCTCAATGTCGGCTATGGCCGGGGATATTCCGTATCGGAGGTGGTTGAGGCGTTTGAGCGCGTGACCGGCAAACCATTGCCGCATGAAATCGGGCCAAGGCGGCCGGGCGATCCGCCGCAGCTTATCGCCGACACGGCCGCAATCCGCACTGAGCTGGACTGGCGGCCGCGCTACGACGAAATCGATTTTATCGTGAAAACGGCGATCGACTGGGAGAGGCGCCTCGCAAAACGCCCGCATGAGCCGGCTGCATGAGCTTTAGGAATTTCTGGCGCGGCGTATTCGCCTTGCTCGCCGTTTTCGTCGCCTGGCAAACGCTTACGCCCGATCCGGAAAATACCGAGCCGAGCATCGCCATCGCCCGCTTCATTGCGGAAATTCTTTTTCATGACCAGCGTCTTGCAGATAAAGTGGCGCATTTCCTCGCCTATGCAGCGCTCGGCGGGTCTGCGGCTTTTGCTGATATTCGCATCAATTGCCGGCGCTTTCCGGCCGCGATGGCGCTTGTCGCATATGGATGCGCACTCGAATTTCTTCAGGGCGTCGGCGGCGTCCGCGCGGCGGAGTTTGCAGATGCGTTTGCAAATGCGAGCGGGGTGATCGCCGCGTATCCGGCGGCGCTCTTCATCGAAAATCGTTTGCAGAAACTGAGGCCGGCATGAGCGTCGCGATTGTCATTCCGGCACGTCTTCAATCGACGCGCCTTCCTCAAAAGCTGCTGCTTGATCTTGGCGGCAGGTGCGTCATTCAAAGGACCTATGAACAGGCGCTGAAATCGAAGCGCGCCCAATGCGTCGTCATTGCGACAGACGCGGAAGAGATCGCGGCGGCGGCGCGCGGCATTGGCGCGCGCGTGATCATGACGCGCAGCGATCATCAGTCAGGAACGGAACGTATCGCCGAAGCGGCGCGATTAATCGATGCGGACACGATCATCAACATTCAGGGTGACGAACCGGAGATTGATCCGGCGCATATCGACGCGTTGATCGATGCCCACTTCCTCGCCGGATGCTTTGCGTCAACGCTCGCCTGTCCTTTTCCTGCGGCGATTGATCCCGCATATCCGGCGGCGGTCAAGGCTGTGCTGGGGAATGAGTTGAGCCGCGAATATCCGATCTATGAGGCGAAAGATTTTTCAAGAATCCCGCCCGTGGGCGAACCGCTATTTCTTCATGTCGGCGCATACGCCTATGGACGCGACAGCCTCGCGCGCTTTGTCTCTGCGCCGCGCGGAAAGCGGGAGGCAGCCGAAAGCCTCGAGCAGTTGAGAATTTTGGAAATGGGCGAGACGATCGCCATTCGCATCATCGATCACTCGGCGCGGGGGATCGACACGCAGGCCGACTACGAAGAGTCGCGTGCGCGCTTCAGCCGAAAAATCTGAGCGGCGCCGGAGAGATCCTGTTCTCGGCGCCGCCTTGTTTTGAGGCTGCCAGACCTGTCTTCATTTCGCCACGCGAAAGCATAACCGCGCTTACGCGAAGGAAACGAAGGTGTAGACCACGGGGAAAAGCGCCGCAAAGATCAGGGCGGTCGCAGCGGTGATCGAAATCATTTTGGCCATTTTCTCTCTCCATTTTTTATCGTTGTCCGGCGTCGCCGCCGATGAGAGGGAATTAGGCATGCCATGCGAAAATGGAATAACCGGCGCCGCCGTTTCGCCGCAATCGGCAATCCGTTCGTCGCATGGCGATTGACCGCCATCAACCCGGCCTGCCGAGGCTTCGATTGGTCGCTGACGCTTTCGTGAAGCGCCTGATCAAAGGCCGATAAACGGCTGCACAACGCGGCCTACAAGGGTTTTAAAGCGCAGAGGAGCGCTTGTCGCGATCAGGCAGATGCACGGCTCGCCGCCAGTTGCGAGCGGCGCATGGATCACTTCATTATCAAGGTCTGCAAGATCGCCCCGCGCGAAGTCGCCAACTTCGTCCGTATAAGATCCGCGCAGGATCAAGGTCAGCTCTTCGTCCCCATGCGTGTGTTTCGGAATGCGGACGCCCGGATTGATCTTAAGCAGCCGCAAGACGCCGGGTCTGTAGCCTTCAGCCGGAATGACATGCTGGGAAAGGCCGGGCGCAACGGCGCGCCACTCGATTGAATCGATTCCATCTTTGAGGTAGGAGGCGAGGGGATGAGCGGCGTCTAGTTCAAAATCATTGGCCGCCAGCTTCGATGCGGTTCTGCCTGAGCGCTCCTGCACGCCGGCGCGCGTCCAAAAGCTCGCAAGCGCACTCTCGTTCATGGCGACGGGCTCAACCGCCTCCAGACAGACGCCGCCAAGCGCCTCGAAATCGCGGACAGCAAGGCGGCAATCGCCGCAAAGCGAGAGGTGCGTCGCTATGACGACGCCGCGCGCTTCATCGAGACTGCCGGCGGCATAAGCGGCGAGCGTCTCAGGTTTCGGGTGATGGCTGATCTTACTCAACGATGTCACCAAGATCCTTTCTGATCTTTTCAAAAGCCAGCCTCAAACGCGACTTAACGGTGCCAAGCGCGAGGCCGAGATGGTCGGCGATTTCCGAATGCGTCATGTCTTCGATGAAATGGAGACGGATGACTTCATATTGCGCAGACGGCAGCGCGCTGAACGCCGCCCTGATCCGTTCGTCACGCGCGGCGATTCCGATTTTCGCGTCGGCGAGCGGCTCGTGCTCCGGCAGCAGGGTTGGCTCATTGGGATCGAGCGCGGGCTTTGCAGCCCTGCGCGCCGCATCAATCCGAAGGTTGCGCGCGATCGTGAAAATCCAGGTTGAGGCCGACGCCTTGGAGGGATCAAAGAGCCTTGCCTTGCGCCAAACGCGAAGCATTGCTTCCTGCGCGAGATCATCGGCAAGGTCTGCCGCCGCGCCGATCTTCATCAGATAGCCCTTAATCCTTGGGGCAAAAAACGCAAAAAGGACGTTGAAGGCTTCCCGATCGCCGTCAGCTGCGACTTTGATCAAGAGGCTGTTCATGCGGTCAGCGGTCGCGGTTTCGGGGCTTCGCGACGGACTATCGCCTGTCATATTGATCGCCAGATTCCCGAACATTTCGCCGCTTTCTGACCGGTATCGACATGATACGGTCATTGAGCGGTTTGGATCACTTTTGTGAGTCTAGACCGGATGCGGGCAGGTAATCCACCAGGAAGCTGGTTGCGTATGATGTCACTAGAACCCACGCCGTGGGCACGATCGAGGACCGTTAATGCCGTTTGAAGCCGTGGGCCGCTCGGCCGCTGAAGAGGGGGCCGTAAGGCGGCTTCGCATCGCTGTGATCGGCAGCGGCATCTCCGGCCTTTCCGCCGCCTGGCTGCTGTCGAACCGCCACGACGTCATTTTGTATGAGCGCGACAGACGGATCGGCGGCCACGCGAATACGGTCGATGTTCCGGTGGGCGGCGAGACTGTTTCCGTCGACGCCGGGTTCATCGTTTTCAACAAGCCGAACTACCCGAATTTGACGGCCCTGTTCGACAGGCTCGGCGTCGAAACCGAGACCACCGACATGTCTTTCGGCGCGTCGCTTTACGGCGGAAAAATCGAATATTCAGGCGACGGCGTTGACGCGATCTTCGCCAGGCGGCGAAGCGTCGCTTCACCGTCGCACTGGGCGATGTTGACGGACATCGTTCGCTTCAATCGGGAGGCGACAATTGCGCTCGATCGCGGCCTGGGCGAGAGCGTCACGTTAGGCGAGTTCGTGGCGTCGCAAAGGTACTCCAACGCATTCGTTGCGCGGTTCCTTGAGCCGATGGCGGCGGCGATCTGGTCAACCCCATCGCTGAAAATTCTCGACTACCCGGCCGCTTCGCTCTTTCGGTTTTACGCCAATCACGGCCTGTTGCAGACGTCGAACCTGCCGCGATGGAGCACGGTCAGGGGCGGCTCGCGCACCTATGTTGATCGCATCTGCGCGCGGTTCAGGAAAAATGCGCGCCTTGGCGCCGGCGTCATCTCAGTCGAGCGCGTCAATGGCGGCGTAATCGTCCATGACGAAGGCGGCGGGTCCGACCGCTTTGACGCGGCGGTTATCGCAACGCATGCCGACCGCGCGCTCGCCATGCTTCAGACGCCGACAAGCCGCGAGCGCGCATTGCTCGGCGCCTTCGCCTATCAGCAGAACAAGGCTATCATGCACTTCGACAGGCGGCAGATGCCAAAACGCCGCGCAGCGTGGGCGAGCTGGAATTATCTTGGCGGCGATGGCGCCGCCTCCGTGACTTACTGGATGAACCGGCTTCAAAATCTCGATTGCGGGCGCGATATCTTCGTTACGCTGAACCCGATTGAACCGGTGCGAAGCGAGGACATCATCGCCGAGTTTGATTACGAACATCCTGTATTCGATGCTAATTCCTGCAAGGCGCAGCGGGAAATCTGGTCGTTGCAGGGCGAAGGCGGCGTCTGGTTTTGCGGCGCGCATTTCGGCAGCGGCTTTCACGAAGACGGTTTGCAGGCGGGCCTTGCTGTCGCTGAAGATCTCGGCGGCGTGCGCCGCCCGTGGAATGTCGCCGAAGAATCGGCGCGAATCTGGCGCGGCCGGGAACATATCGCGATGGCGGCGGAATGACAGGCGCGGCGGCATATCTTTACTGCGGAAAGGTCGCTCACCGGCGATTGCGGCCGGTCGAGCACAGTTTCGTCTATCGCGTTTTCTCGATGCTGATCGACATTGACAGGATCGATGAGGCGGATGCGAATCTGAAATTGTTTTCGCGGAACCGTTTCAACCTATTTTCCTTTTTCGATCGCGATCATTCCTATGACGACGCCGCGCCGCTCGCGGCGCAAATCCGGGCGACGCTTTGGGGCGCAGGATTTCGCGGCGATGGTCCGATAAATCTGCTGTGCTATCCGCGCATCCTTGGCTACGTCTTCAATCCGCTGTCCGTTTTTTATTGTTATGACGCGACCGGCGCGCTCGAGGCGATTCTCTACGAAGTGCGGAACACATTCGGCGAGCGGCATGACTATTTGATCGCGGTCGAGGAAGATGGCCGCCGCATCCGTCAGTCGGCTGACAAGAAACTCCATGTCTCGCCCTTCATGGACATGGAGCAGCGATACGAATTCGACCTCGAAAAACCATCTGAGACGTTGTCGCTCGGCATCCGCCAGTTCGATCCGGAAGGGATGCTTTTCACCGCATCATTTGCCGGCGAACGGTCGCAAATGACGGATCGGACGCTCGCCGCCGCCTTTGCGCGTTACCCGCTGATGACGATAAAGGTGATCGCCGCAATTCATTGGGAAGCGGCGCGCCTCTTCGCCAAGGGAATGCGGTTCAGAAGGGCGCCGGACGCGCCGCCTTCCGAAATTTCAGTCGCGCCGAAGGGGCGCGGCGCAGACGGCGCGCCCGCCTGAACGCCGGGCGCTTCGAGTTGCTATCTGGGACGCCGTCGCTTATGCCCGAAGGCGTATAGCGCCGGGCATTTGCCGGGTGCGACCGATGCGGCGCCCGCGGTGCGAATATCAAAGC
>JBGSLM010000062.1:0-57824 GCA_041740755.1 Parvularculaceae bacterium
CCCCGTTCGGGCGACACGCCGATCCGCGATCACGATTAGGCGGGGACGAATTGGCCGGAAACGAATGGGCTGGCGGCCGTCCAGCTTGAAACCCTCCTCACGCGGCTTATAGAGGCGCGATCGCTCCAAAAGCCTTCGGCCCCCAAAACCCTCGTGAGGAGACCCCATGACCGCCATCGTCGATATTATCGGCCGCGAAATTCTGGATAGCCGCGGCAACCCGACGGTCGAGGTAGATGTCGTCCTTGAAGACGGGTCGATGGGCAGGGCCGGCGTTCCCTCCGGCGCATCGACCGGCGCGCATGAAGCGCACGAGCTTCGCGACGGCGATGCGCGCTATGGCGGAAAGGGCGTAAGGAAAGCGGTCGCCGCGATCAATGGCGAAATCTTCGATACGCTTTGCGGCGTTGAAGCCGAAGACCAGATCGACATCGACGAAACGCTGATTGCGCTTGACGGCGAGCCGAACAAATCGCGCCTCGGCGCCAATGCGATCCTTGGCGTCTCGCTCGCTGTGGCAAAGGCCGCTGCCGAGGCCTCCAACATGCCGCTCTATCGTTATGTCGGCGGCGTCACGGCGCGCACCCTTCCGGCGCCGATGATGAACATCGTCAACGGCGGCGCGCATGCAGACAACCCGATCGATATCCAGGAATTCATGATCATGCCGCTCGGAGCGGAGACCTTCGCCGATGCGCTGCGCTGGGGCGCTGAAATTTTTCATGCGCTGAAAAAAGGGCTGAAAGCCGCCGGCCACAACACCAATGTCGGCGATGAGGGCGGCTTTGCGCCGAATTTGAAATCAACCGACGAAGCGCTCGGCTTCATCATGAAGGCGATCGAAGCGGCGGGCCGCCGCCCCGGTCATGATGTTTTCATCGCGCTCGATGCTGCGTCTACGGAGTTTTTCAAAGCCGGGAAATATCATCTGGAGGGCGAAGGGAAGGTCCTCGACGCTTCCGGCATGGTTTCCTATTACGAAGACCTCGTCACACGCTATCCGATCGTCTCGATCGAGGACGGCATGGCGGAAGACGATTGGCAGGGCTGGAAAGCGCTGACCGATCGCCTCGGAAAGCGCGTGCAGCTCGTCGGCGACGATCTCTTCGTGACGAATGAGAAACGCCTGAAAGACGGCGTCGCCAAAGGCTGCGCGAATTCGATCCTCGTCAAGGTCAACCAGATCGGAACGCTGACGGAAACCTTGCGCGCCGTCGATTGCGCGCATCGCGCAGGCTACACCGCCGTCATGTCGCACCGGTCAGGCGAAACAGAAGACGCAACCATCGCAGATCTCGCCGTCGCGACCAATTGCGGACAGATCAAGACCGGATCGCTTGCGCGCGCCGATCGCACCGCGAAATACAATCAGCTTCTTCGGATCGAAGAAGAGCTAGGGCCAAGCGCCCACTACGCGGGCGGCGCGTTTTTAAGAAGTTGAAGGATAAGGGCGGGAGTCGCACTCGGGCTCCGCTATTGAACTATACATTGCACTTCTCTTAGACTATGATCGCTGCTGTTTTTAAGTTGGACTAACTAGAATTTCAGGAGGCGACGATTCGTTTCGGTTTTATTGATTCGATGCGTCGGTTTTTTTTTGAGGGACTCATCGCCTATGAAGAACTGCGACAATGCCGCCGATCTGATCCCTGTTGCAGGCTTTCGCCCGCGTGACATAGGCGACGTGCGCTTGCTGCCTGAAAAAATTCAGTATGCATGCGGATTGAATGTTCTGGATGATTGGCTGAATGTCGATTTCTTCGACGACGCGTTGATGTGGAATTTTAATCATCTAGGCGGCGTCCCGAGAAAAGTCGCAGAGAACGTATGCAAACTGAACTTGCTGGAGCGGCATCCTTTTCCGGACAACCATTTCTCTCATGCGTTTTGTGAAGACTTTCTGGAGCACATAGATCAAAAAGGGGCGATCTTGTTTCTGTCCGAAGTGTATCGCACCCTGAAGCCTGGCGGAATTTTTCGCGTCGCAACGCCTAGCTTGCCGGGCGTCATGAGCAATCATTTCAGAAACGCCAATTATGAAAAGGTTCTGGAAAATCATGAATCCGCTTACACGCGATGGGGGCACGTGCATTTTTTCTGCCACGAGAGCCTCAAAATAATGGCGGGCTATCTCGGATTTCGAGATTATAAAATTCAGGAATTTCGCGAATCCGAGCATGAGCCGCTGAAGAATTTGGAGACAAGGGCGGAGCAGGCGAACTACAAGATCAACTTGTATGCTGAGCTTTCCAAGTGACGGCAACCGGCAGCGCACGCTTGTGCACTTATGAATGGCGGGAACTGATCTTGAATCCCGGCTTTCGCAGGGATGACTGAATGAAGGCGCTGCGTTTGTCGCCAGCGCCCGAAAATTCCCCAATCGCACGAACTTCGTTTGGTTAATTCTCCAAACCTGACGCTTTTAACCGTGCGAAAAAATATTTTTCAAAAAGAGCGACGGAATCGGCGCCCCTCGCGCGTTTAACGTCATGGAAATTTGATGTCGGGCGAATTCTTTCCGTCTGGCGTCACGGCTCTTTGACAAGTGAATAGTGGATCGGCAACGCGGCGCACACGTGCTGCGAGTCCGATGCGCCCTCCCAGACTGGCTGAGGAAGGGAAGGCGCAAAGGGAGAAATCCCGACGCCCCGGACATGTCCGGAATGGCGTTAACGCTTTATTTACCCAAAACCGACTCAGGTGAGTCGCAAATGACGGGGCGGCGCGCTGACTGCGCCAACGAAAATGGCGCGAAAGCGCCGGGGCAATCGAGGCGATGCGCACTTCCTGGCGGCTTGTTTTGGACGTTATCGCGCCGGCGTTTTTCACCTGCGGGATCGCTTATTTCGCCTATGACGCCGTCATCGGCGCGACCGGATTTCGCGCATTGCGGACGCTTGAGGCTGAAGCCGAAGCTAAGTCGGCTGAGGTCGAGGCGCTATCCGCCGAACGCCGGCGGCTCGAAATCGTCGCCGCGCAGCTCAACCCGCGCTCGCTTGATCCGGATATGGCCGACGAAAAGATCAGGACCATTCTCGGTTATGTCGATAAGGGCGATCTCGTCATTCCCCGCGATCAACTTGAGGAAATCCTCAAAAACGCTGAACAGAACGAGGCGGGCGGTTAGGTCTTCTGGCTGGACGTCAAAGGGGGCATTCCCTAAAAGCGTGGCGACCAGCACCGGAGACCCGCATGGCCGCCCAGCCTGCCAAAAACTCGACCGCCAAATCCGCCAAGCCTGATACCGCCAAATCGGCGAGCAACCTGAAGGCGACGAAGGCCGAACTCCTCAAATATTACCGCGACATGCTCTTGATCCGCCGCTTCGAGGAGCGCGCCGGTCAGCTTTACGGGATGGGACATATCGGCGGCTTCTGCCACCTTTATATCGGGCAGGAGGCGCTCGTCGTCGGGGTGGAGGCGGTAAAGCAAAAGGGCGATCAGACGATCACCGGCTATCGCGACCATGGCCATATGCTCGCCTGCGGCATGGACCCGAAGGGCGTCATGGCCGAACTCACGGGCCGCGAAGGCGGATACTCCAAGGGCAAGGGCGGCGCGATGCACATGTTCTCGAAGGAAGCCGAATTCTACGGCGGCCACGGGATCGTCGGCGCGCAGATCCCCCTCGGCGCAGGGCTCGCCTTTGCAAACAAATATCGCAAGAACAAAAGCGTCAGCCTCACCTATTTCGGCGACGGCGCCTCGAACCAGGGGCAGGTGTTTGAAGCGATGAACATGGCCCAGCTCTGGAAGCTGCCCGTCGTCTTCATCATCGAGAACAACCAGTACGCCATGGGCACGGCCGTGACGCGGGCCCACTCAGACACGCATCTATACCGCCGCGGCGCGGCGTTCGGCATTCCCGGCATGGAAGTCGACGGCATGGACGTTCTCGAAGTCAGGGAGGCCGCGCGAAATGCGATCGATCATGCGCGCGGCGGCGAGGGCCCCTACATTCTCGAAATGAAAACCTATCGCTATCGCGGTCATTCGATGTCCGATCCTGCGAAATACAGGACGCGCGAGGAAGTCGACAAGGTTCGCGAACACAATGACCCGATCAAACGCTGCGAGCAGCGGATTTTCGATGCAAAGTTCGCGACGGAAGCGGAACTCAAGGACATCGACAACGAGATCAAGGCGATCGTGAAGGAAAGCGCCGACTTTTCGTTGGAGAGCCCGGAGCCTGCGCCCTCCGAACTCTATACGGACGTTCTCGCCTGATCGCGAAGGTCTAAAGGGCGAAATCTGTGGCGGACCACCGCGTTTCAATCCTCCACATCTTTCCGTCGTTCTCTATCGGCGGTCAGCAAAGGCGTCTTGCGACGCTCGCCGACTCGCTCGGCGCTTCTTTTTCGCACAAGATACTGTCGCTTGACGGCGACATGAGCGCGTCAGCGCTTTTTGGCGCACGGGCGCCGGCGGTCGAGCCATTCGTACTGGAGAAGTCGCGCTTCGTGACGCTGCGCAATATTACGCGGCTGCGCAGGGCGATAAAAGAGAGCGGCGCCGATCTTTTGTGCACCTATAATTTCGGCTCGCTCGAAGCCGTGATCGCCAATCGCACCGGCCCGCGTCTCGCGCACATCCATCATGAAGACGGCTTTGGCCCTGACGAAGCGCAAGGGCGGCAGAAATGGCGGCGCGTCCTTGCGCGCCGCGTCATCCTCTCCGCATCGACGACGGTTGTTCCGTCACGGGGCCTTGAAGAGATTGCGGTCAAAAAGTGGAAACTGAAGGCGGACCGCGTGGCGCGAATTCCGGTCGGCGTCGATTCAGAAAAATTTAGCCGTGTGCGCGCTGTCCATTCCGGGCCCGTCGTTGTCGGTTCGATTGGAACGATGCGGCCAGAGAAGAACTTTGCGCGGCTCATCCGGTGTTTTGAGACAGCAAGCGAGGGCCGGGATGCTCGCCTTGCGATATATGGCGACGGTCCGGAGCGTCAGGCGCTTATTGAAATGGCGGCGCAAAGCAAGGCGGGCTCTCGCATCGCATTGCCGGGCGCGACAATTTCGGTCCCTGAGACGCTTTCGACCTTCGACATCTTTGCGATATCATCCGACACCGAACAGATGCCGACGAGCCTATTGGAGGCGATGGCGGCGGGCCTTCCTACGGTCGCAGTCGGCGTTGGAGAAATACCCAGCATGATCGACGGCGAAGGACGCGACTTTATCGTCGGCTGCGACGATGAAGCGTTGTTCGCGATGCGCCTTCGTCAGCTGATTGACGATGCGGCATTGCGGCGGCGCCTCGGCGAGGCAAATCGCCGGCGCGCCTGTGCGTTTGGCGTTGACGCAATGTCCGACGCATTTCGCAGGCTCTACGCCGGGGCGGCGGGCGGCGGTTATTGATGCGAACGAGCTATGAGCAACTGACGGATCGCGCCGCCATCATGGACGAATGGCGGCGGCTTTACGCGCAATCCGACGCGCGATTCTTTTTGTCTCCAGCATGGATAGAAACATTGCTCGAAAGAGCGCCGACTGAAAAGCGCTTTGGATGCGTCCGGGCCTATGACGACCTGCGCGGCGTTTATGCGATGGCGATCATAAGCCAGCCGCCGCACCGGCCGTTTCCGTTGCTGCGCGAGGCGCGGCTGCAGGAATCAGGCGACCCCGCGCTTGATCGCATCTACATCGAATATAACGACATTCTGATTTCCAGAAATGCGCCGGACGGGGCCCGCGACGCCGTGGTCGGCGCGATACTCGATGCGGCGGGCGATGCAGATCAGATCATCTTCAGAAATTCAACGCCCGAGCTGAATGCGGAGATTGAAAGCGCCGCAAGGGAGAGAGCTCTTTCTGCCGAGATACTTACGCGCCAGCCGACTTTCGCGATTGATCTTGAAGCGCTGCGCGGCGAAAGCGTCTTTGACAGCTTCTCATCATCCCTGCGTGCGAAGATCCGCAGATCTATCCGCCGCTATGAAGACCGCGGAAAGGTTGACCTTCAGCGTCCGTCGTCTGACGCCGAGAAGGCGATCGCGTGGACAGAATTGATGCGGCTCCACGCGGAAACATGGTCGAGGCGCGGGCTGCGCGGCGTATTCAATGACCGCGCATTTTCCGCCTTTCATGAACGCCTGCTGGAGAAACATCCGCGCGCTGCGGATTTTGTCCGATTGACCGTGGGCGGCGAGACGATCGGCGTCCTTTACAATTTCATCGAGCGCGGACGCGTCTACAATTACCAGAGCGGCTTCAAATATGAGGCGGATAACCAGCTCGTTCCCGGATTCGTGTGCCATGCGCTTGCGGCTGAACGCTATCTTGAGGCGGGAATGTCCGTTTATGACATGATGGGCGGCGAGGCTGAGTATAAACGCCGGCTTGGGCGGGAAGGTGAGCTGCTTTCGACGATTGCTGTATCGAGAAATTCCCTGCGGACGCGCGTTCGTAATGCGTTCAGGCGCGGAATAGGCGCTCGTTTCGCAAAAACGCGTCAAACATGATCAGCATCCAGAGCTCCTGACTGTAATCGCTTGCGCCGCGCTGGTGCCGCTCGATCATTGTATCGACGGCGGCTGTTTTAAAGCATCCAGCTTCGGACCAGAGGCGCGACTCCTTTAACCGTAACGCAGGACCGTCCGGGGCGCGCAGCCATTTTGCGAGCGGCGGGCTAAAACCCTGTTTTGGCCGGTAAAGAATATCCCTGCCGACGCGTATCTCCTGTGCGGCTTTTAGAATTCGTTTGCCGCCGCCTTGCCCGATCTTCATGTCTGCGGGCAAACGGAACGCCCATTCGGCGAGGCGATGGTCCAGAAAGGGCGCGCGCACTTCAAGGCCGTGCGCCATCGACGCGCGATCGACTTTGGTCAGCATGCGTCCTGGCAGCCAGGTTTCGAGGTCAATTTTCTGGGCGAGGCTTACCGGATCGAGTTGCTCGCTCCCTGCCGCATCAAAGATCGGCGAATACGGATCGTATGACCCCAATTGCGTCGTGAAGTCGGGCGACAACATCGCCGACAGGCGATCTGGAAGGCTCGTTGAAATCGCGCGCGCATAAGCGTTCGCCGTGCGTTCGCCGAGCGATTGCAGGGTGGTTTTCAGGCGGAACGGGCGAGGGGCCCAGTCGAGTTTCGGGTATAATGCGCCGGCCAATCCGAAAGTCGCCCGCCGCAGGGTTTGGGGCGCAAGGCGCCTTACGCGTTCTTCTTTCTGGAAAAAGGCGTATCGACGATAGCCGCCGAAAATCTCGTCGCCGCCGTCGCCCGAGAGCGCGACGGACACGTGTTTTCGCGCGGCGGCGCTTACAAGGTAAGTCGGCAATGCCGAAGCGTCTGCAAACGGCTCGCTGTAAACGCCGGCGATGCGATCAATCAACGATGCGGCGTCGAGGCTGACAACGTCTTCATGGTGGTCTGTCGAATAGCGCGTCGCGATTTCGCGGGCATAGGCGCGCTCGTCGCTTGCGCCATCGTCAAATCCGATCGTGCAGGTCGATACTCGCCTACCGGCGTTAGAAATCGATGCGACGATCGAGGATGAATCGACACCGCCCGATAGAAACGCGCCGAGCGGAACCTCGGATTCAAGCTGCGCGGATACCGCATCGTCAAAAAGGTCGAGCAGAGACTCTTTGGCGGCCTCAAGCGTAAGTCCGTCGTCGACATCGAAAGACGCGCGCCAGTATCGGCGGACCGACAGCGGCCTGCCGCGCTCCGCCGTCAGGATTGAGGCGGGCGGGAGTTTATGGACGCCGGCATACGCAGTCTTTGGATCAGGCACATAACCGAAAAAGAAATAGTCGTGCAGCGCTTCATTCGAATGCGTCAGCGGCATCATGCCGGAGGCGCGAATGGCGCCGATCTCGGACGCGAATAGAAGAAAACCGTCCGGCGTCAAAGCATAGTAGAGCGGCTTTTCGCCAAACCGGTCGCGTGCGAGCGTCAGACGGCGCTTGCTTGCATTCCACCACGCGAAGGCGAACATCCCGCGCACATCTTGGAGATAGTCGTCGCCGGCGCCGAGCAATCCTTCCGCAAGCGCTTCGGTGTCGGATCTTGTTCGCAGGGTGATCCCGCTCGCTTGATGCTTCTTTCGCAGGTCACGGTAATTGTAGATTTCGCCATTGAAGATGAGGGCGCTTTCTCCATCGCTTGCAGTGAATGGCTGGGCGCCGCCCTCAATGTCGATGATCGCGAGCCGGCGGTGGCCAAGGCCCAGGCCTGGTGCGCTGAAAAAACCCTCTCCATCGGGTCCGCGATGAGCGATCGCATCAGTCATGCGTTTAAGCGCGCGCCGGTCGATTTCCCGCTCGCCGCTCAAATCGAAAATTCCGGCGATGCCGCACATGTCCGGCCCTAATTCCGATAGCGAAATGCCGAGCGCCAGGAATGGATCGGCTCGACGGCGCTTAAAAAACTCCCGATCGTCGCCTGTGGGTCGCGGCTGGCGTCGTGGCTGGCCGCAACAAACAGGACGCCGCCTTCGGTTGGACGCCCGGTCAGCCTTCGCGCGGCGATATCGAGTTTTACCGCCAGTGCGGAAGCGAAGGTTTTATCGCCCAGCCAGTAAAGCGTCGCGACGTCGATTTTCTGACCGGCGGAATTTTCGAGCGTCTCAATCCGGATGCGGCGTCCGTCGCCGTTAAACAAAATCCTTGTCGAGGAGACTGCAATTCTGCGCCAGTCCTCGCCATCGGCGGCGCGCGTCCTGCCCCCGGCGATTTCCGCCTTTGCGCGATCATGGGTGAAATAGGCGACCGTCGCGACAGCGGCTCCGTCGCCGGACTGATATTCATGCGCGGCGATCAAGTCTGCGCCCGGCGCGTGAGCGTTCCACATGGGATCGCGCCCGGTCAGCTTGAAGTCTTTCGCGAGCAAGGCCGGAAGGCCGATCGGCGCTGGCGTGATTTTTTGCGCTGATACGACTGCGCTGTCATAGGCGGCGGCAACCAGCGCCGCGCCGATCCCAAGCATGACGACAAGCGACGCGCCGCGTCGGGAGGACGTCGGCGCGCAGTGAATGTTCAGGCGTATGGGAGCCGCATCTGCGAAACGACGAGCCAATGCGATCATCGCGACGATGAGGACGCTGTAGAAAATCCAGCCGAGCGCAACATGTTCCGGGCCGATGCCGATGCGCCGGTCGGTGAATGTGGCGATAAGGACAATCAGATACGCCCTCAGCCAGTTGGCCAGAATGGCGGCGATAAGGGCTGCTGCAATGAACGTCGCCTGCTTTCGCCATTGCGCAAAGGCAAGATGTGCGACAAGCGTCGATATCATCGCCGACGCCAGAAGGAAGCGAAGCCCGGCGCAGGAAGGCGCGACTTCGAACCGTCCAGCCGATGTCGTCAGCATGAAACCGTCTCTCGCGGTTTCAACGCCTGAAAGATTGAGCGCGCCAGCGATAATGATAGACGCCCATTGCTGGAGCGCAGGCGTCAGCTCTTCACCGAAGGGGACCATGAAGAAGAGAAAGCCGAGCGCAAAGGCCCAACGCCTTGCGAGCGCGCCGCCGAATACGGCGATGACGGCCCCGATCAGCGCTGCGACGAATGCAAGGTGGGCGAAAAGGTCAATGCCTGCTGCGCGGCCGAGCAGCCAGAAGGCGCAGGAAGCAGCGATGACGATAACGCCGGCGCCATCGGCGATTGGCGACGCCTCACGCCAGTCCTCTCGGCGAACGATCAACCAGACCGCGATTGGCGCAGCGAGGAGACCATGATGATAGATCGATGACGTCATCCAGATCGACGCCATCGATTGAAGGCTGTCGCGGATGAGCAGCGCCAGCACGGCCGCCAGCAATCCGAATTCGATGCCGGCTCGCCGCCATCCAAGCCACGCAGATGCTGGCTCGGATTGGGTCAGTGCGGCATCGGCGTTAATCATTCTGCACCTTTGCGGGCGCGGCCGCGCCCTCCTTGTTGCAGATGCAAGGTGCAGTCCGTTCGAGGGATAGTCTACTGCGCTGATGCTTCCTGCAACACGAAGCAGCTCAGCTTCGCGGCCCGGATCCTGTCGCAGGTATGCGCAGCGTCCGCTTCGGAAAGCTTGGTGAAGCGCGCGCGGTAGATCGTCTGGCCGTCGCCCTTCGGCATCGGCTCAACTATGCGCGCCTGCTGTGAGAGGCCAGCCTTTACAGCGGCGGTCTCAAGCTCGCGTTGAGCCAATTCCTTCGATGAATAAGCTCCGATCTGAACATGCCAGCGGCCGAGGTCGTCAAAGTCGCCTTCGCCAAGCATTTCTTCAGTAGGCGTCAAAGCCGAAAGGCGCACGCGTTCATACTGGTTAAAGTCATCGCTATCCGCAGCGGCGATCAGCGCGCCGAGAACGTCGTTGTCTACGGCTTCCGGCGCCGAATTTACGTTTCCGATCGGACCAAACGACGCGGCGGCGATCGTCAGCTCCTTTCGAAGGTCTTCACTGCCGGCAACGGTCGGAACCGCATTCTTGCGTTCAAGTTCGGCAAGCAGAGTCGGCTTGAGCCGCGGCGTCGGCGTCTGGCGATGCAGGGAAGCGATAAGGGTGGGCTGCGCCGCTACGTCGGCGAACGCCGCCGTCATGATTTCTCTCATATGCGCGTCGCGCGTGCGGACCGACCGGCCGCCGAGTACGACCCCGATAAGCCGCGTGTTGTCGCGCTCTGCGGATGTGACGAGATTGAACCCAGAACGCTGCGTATAGCCGGTCTTGAAGCCGTCAGCGCCGTCAAAGGTCTTAACCAGAGCGTTGTGCGTCGCGTATGTACGGCCGTTCCAGGCGAATTCTCTGGTCGAAAAATAATGGAAATAGGCGGGGTGATCCTGCAACAGGCGCTGGCCGAGAACTGCGAGATCGCGCGCCGTTGTCGTCTGCGAAGTGTTCGGCAATCCAGACGCGTTTTTGAAAACCGTGTTCTTCATTCCGAGAGCGCGCGCTTTCGCGGTCATCGCCTGCGCGAATTTCCATTCAGATCCCGATATTCCTTCGGCGACCACGACAGCGACGTCATTTGCGGATTTGACGACCAACGCCTCGATTGCGGATTCGACATCGATCTTTGAGCCGGCGGTGAGACCGAGCTTAGAAGGAGGCTGGCCTGCGGCCTGCGCCGAAACGGAAAGTTCGCTCGCAATTGTCAGATTGCCCGCTTCGAGTTCATCGAAGAGCATATAAAGCGTCATCATTTTGGTGAGCGACGCCGGATAGCGCTTGGCGTCCGAATAGCGCTCGAACAGCACGCTGCCGGAATCGGCTTCAATCACCAGGGCTGCATATTTGGGCGCGCCAGAAGATTTCCTCTTCTTCGCCGCATGAGCGTCGGAGGCAGCCCCCAGCGTCATCGCCAGGGCCGCAAGGACAAAAACAACGCTACGCAAACTCGCCGTCATCACCCAAGCCTCGTAAAACCGAGGGCGCTTAGCAACTTAATTCTGGAAGCCGCCGCCAAGAAGTCTCGCCCGATCAAACCCGTCTCACACAAACGCCTGCTGGTGCCCACCCCAGCAAAGCGCGTGCCGCCCCCAGAAAATCGAACGCGGCGGAGTCCTGATCGTCGCTGCGGTCAGTAAACAAGTGGTTAAAGTTAAAAATGTATTTGCCCCTGGCGCACCCCAAATAAGATATGCTGCGACGCAGCAATCCCCCTTGACGACAGGCCCGGGCGCGATTATGTTGCAACGCACAATAAGGCGGTTGAACCTGTTGATAGGGGCCGCCATCCGCAAATTCCAAAGGGAGCATGACCATGGCCGCCAAAAAATCAGCCGAAAACACCGCAACCGAATCATTTGAAGCGCTGACGACGTTCAGCCCGGACGCATTCAAAGACGGATATGAGAAATTCGCCAAAGGATTGAATTCGTGGGCAGATTTCCAAAAGAACTCGGTTGAGGCCTTCATGGCGTCGGCCGGCGTTTTTGCGAAGGGCTTTGAAGCGGCTGCGTCGACCCAGGCGAGCTTCGTGAAAGAACAGTTTGAAGAAGGCGTCGCCACCGCAAAGGCGGCTGCCGCCTCCAAGAGCGTTCAGGAAGCGATCGAACTCCAGAACGAATTCGTCCGCACTTCGTTCGAGAAAAATCTCGGCCATGCGACGAAACTCGCCGATCACTGGACGGGCGTCGCCAAGGAAGCTTCTGACCCGCTGACCAAGCGCTACGGCGAATTTGTCGAACTCGTTCAATCCTACCGCGCATAATCAGGCGCCCGATCGGGCGGTTGATGGTTAACGCGTACCGAATTGAAGCGTCCGGGGGCTTTAGCCAACCGGGCGCTTTTTCGTTTCAAGACTGCGTGCGCGCCAAAGATCGCTTCCCGGCGCCTCTTCCAATTTCCTTCTTTTCAACCACATTCCAATACATACTTAACAGGCCGCCGCCGGGGGTTGCATCCGGCGGGGTGAGGAGACCGGATTCTTTCGATGGCGAATGAGGAAGACAATAATCAGGGACCGGGCTTCGGCGTCGGCGTCGTATCTAAAACGGCGCCCAAGACCAAGCGCCCGTCGCTCTACAAGGTCTTGCTCCTCAATGACGACTACACGCCGCAGGAATTCGTTGTGTGGCTGCTTCAGGCCGTATTCAACAAGGGCCCGGAGGATGCAATCCGCATTATGATGCACGTTCACCAGAACGGCGTCGGCGTCTGCGGCGTATATACATACGAGGTGGCTGAGACCAAGGTTGCGCAGGTGATGGAATTGTCCAGGCGCAATCAGCATCCGCTTCAGTGCACGATGGAAAGGGAATAGGTTGGCGTCTTTCAGCAGGAACCTCGACGAGTCACTCCACCGTGCGATTGCAATCGCAACCGAGCGCAGTCACGAACTGGCGACATTGGAGCATCTGCTTCTGGCGTTGACGACCGACCAGGATGCTGCCGCGGTTATGCGAGCCTGTAATGTCGATCTGGAATCCCTGAGGCGAAATCTTTACGAATTCATCGAAAATGATCTTTCGAATCTTAAGTCTGAAGGCGAAGATCAGGCAAAGCCCACTGCAAGCTTTCAGCGCGTCATTCAACGTGCAGTGATCCACGTTCAATCGTCCGGCCGTGAAGAAGTGACGGGAGCCAATGTGCTGGTCGCCTTGTTCGCGGAGCGTGAATCGCATGCCGCGCATTTTCTGCAACAGCAGGACATGACGCGCTTCGACGCTGTGAATTACATCTCGCACGGCCTTGCAAAGCGCCCGGGCGAGAGCCAGCCGAAGGCGCCGCGCGGCGCCAGTGAGGAAGAAAACGGACAGGGCGGGAAGAACGAAAGCGCGCTCAGCGCTTATTGCGTCGATCTCAACGCAAAAGCGCGCAAGGGAAAGATCGATCCGCTGATCGGCCGCGGGGCCGAAATCGAACGCTCTATCCAGGTGCTGTGCCGGCGCCGGAAGAACAATCCGCTGCTCGTCGGAGATCCAGGCGTTGGCAAAACCGCGATCGCGGAAGGCCTTGCGCGAAAGATCGTCGATGAAGAAGTGCCGGAAATTCTCGCGAACTCGACAATTTACGCGCTCGACATGGGGGCCCTGCTTGCGGGTACGCGATATCGCGGCGATTTCGAAGAACGGATCAAGTCGGTTCTGAAAGAGCTCGAAGATCACGAAGACGCAATCTTGTTCATCGATGAAATTCATACGGTCATCGGCGCGGGCGCAACGTCTGGCGGCGCGATGGACGCGTCGAACCTCCTTAAGCCCGCATTGCAGTCGGGAACCCTTCGCTGCATGGGATCGACGACCTACAAGGAATACCGCCAGCATTTCGAGAAAGATCGCGCGCTCGCGCGCCGTTTTCAGAAAATCGACGTCAACGAACCAACGCTCGACGATACGGTCAAAATCCTCACCGGATTGAAGCCGTATTTCGAAGAACATCACAACGTCCAGTACACTGCGGAAGCGATAAAGGCGGCGGCGGATCTGTCGTCGAAATACATGACTGACCGCAAACTTCCCGATAAGGCGATCGACGTGATCGATGAAGCCGGCGCACGCCAGATGCTGTTCCCCGTCGACAAACGCAAGAAAATCATCGAAGTCGAGGACATCGAGGAAATCGTCGCCAAGATGGCGCGCATTCCTCCGAAATCGGTATCGAAGAGCGACACTGAAAGATTGAGAACGCTCGGTGACGATCTGCGGCGTGTCGTCTTTGGACAGGACCAAGCGATCGAACAGCTCGCAGCGGCGATCAAGCTTTCGCGCGCCGGCCTGCGCGAACCGAACAAGCCGATCGGAAGTTATCTCTTTTCGGGGCCGACAGGCGTCGGAAAAACGGAAGTTGCAAAACAGCTCTCGTTCATTCTCGGCGTCGAATTGATCCGCTTCGACATGTCCGAATATATGGAGCGCCACACGGTTTCACGCCTGATTGGCGCGCCGCCGGGCTATGTGGGCTTCGATCAGGGCGGGCTTCTCACTGATGCCATCGACCAGCATCCGCACGCAGTTCTTTTGCTGGACGAGATCGAAAAAGCGCATCCGGAAATCTTCAATATTCTGCTGCAGGTGATGGATAACGGCACGCTGACCGACACCAACGGCAAGAAGATCGACTTCCGCAATGTCATCGTTATCATGACGACGAATGCGGGCGCATCCGATGCGGCGCGGTTTGCAATCGGATTTGCGGGCGGCAAAAAGCACGATGAGACAGACGCAGCGATCAAGAGAATGTTCACGCCGGAATTCAGAAACCGGATCGACGCGACGGTTGCCTTTGGGGGCCTGACGCCGGAGATCATTGATCGCGTTGTCGAGAAATTCATACTCCAGCTCGAAGCGCAGCTCGCCGATCGCGGCGTTACCTTCGAACTGACGACGGAGGCGACGCGCTGGCTCGCCAAGCGCGGCTTTGATGAAGAAATGGGCGCCCGACCGCTTGGCCGGATCATTCAGGAATATGTAAAGAAGCCGATCGCGGACGAAATTCTCTTCGGCAAGCTGAAGACCGGCGGTGTCGTAAAGGTCATGCTTGATCCTAATGATCCAGAAAAGCTTGCCTTTGATTTCATACCGGAAGCTGCAAAAAAAGAGACTGTCGTTCCCGCGCTTGTCGGTCCGTAGCCGGACCGCTCGCGCGTTTTCAATTTGAGCCGGCGCCGCCGAGGGAGAGACATGCTCAGAGCGAAGTCAGCCGATGATTTTTTCCGCACGGCGTCTCAGTGGCGCGCAGAACTGAATTTGCTCCGCAAAGTCCTCAAGGCCAGCGGTTTAAAAGAAGAAGTGAAGTGGGGCGCGCCCTGCTACACGCTGAATGGCGTAAACGTCGTAGGACTGGGCGCTTTCAAGTCCTATTTTGGGCTTTGGTTCTTTCAGGGCGCTCTCCTGAAAGACGCGAAGAATGTCCTCGTCAATGCGCAGGAAGGCCGGACGAAGGCGCAGCGGCAATGGCGAATGACGTCCGCAGCTGAAATCGACGAGCCGTTGATTGCGCATTACGTTAAGGAAGCCGCCGCAATCGCAAAGTCGGGCAACGCGGTCATCAAATCACCTCCAAAAGAGCTGATTATGCCGGCAGAATTGAAGAAGGCGCTCGTGGCCGACAACAAGGCGGACGCCGCGTTCAAGGCGCTCACTCCCGGCAGGCAACGCGAATATGCCGATTATGTCAGGGAGGCGAAGCAGGCTGCGACAAAGGCAAAGCGCATCGCCAAAATATTCCCGATGATAATTGCCGGCGGCGGACTGACTGACAAATACAAGAACTGCTGACAGGGCGGCACACCTGTCGGCTGTCCTTTCCCGAGCAGACTGCGTAAAATGGCGATTAGCTCCGATTGTTGCAATAATTCAGGTATGACCGCCGCTTCAGAACTCCTCGCGTCAGAATACAAAAAAAACGGATATGCGGTCCTGAAATCCGCAGCGCCGGAAAGCGTTGTGCGAGGCATGCTTGGCGTGATCTCGCAGAACATGATGCGGCAGGAAGTATCCGAAAAATTTCTGGTGCGCCCAGGTCCGGCGAAATTGACCGTAAATCTGAAGCCGTCTTATGAGTTTCACGGAAATCAGTTTCCGATGGTAACGGGCTTTCATTGGGGGCTGACATCGCGAATGTCGGAAGTATCCGGAAAGCGCCTCGCCCCGACTTATTGTTTTTTTCGGACGTATCAGAAGGGCGACGTTTGTACGGTCCATTCCGACCGGGAGGCGTGCGAACACAGCCTTTCGATGCCGCTCTCTTATTCAGACGGAATCATTTGGGGCCTCGACATTGGGAGCAGACATTTTGATCCCAGTGTGGATGCCGGAATTCCGCCCGCGCCGGACTTCGGAGAGGAGCTGTTTAATTCAGTGCGGCTCGAACCCGGGGATGCGCTGATTTACAAGGGCGTCAATCATCGTCACGGGCGCACGACGCCAAATCCCAATCGATGGTCAGCGCACATATTCATGCATTGGGTTGATTTGGACGGACCCTATGCCGACTGGAGGTTTGACCGGCGGCCGCCGCCCGAACCGGTCGAATTCAGTTTTCCGTCGACTTGAGTGAGACGGACATTATCCGCAGCGGCGCCAGTTTTGCGCCTTCCCGGAGATTCCCTTCATCGTCATAGGCGGGCCAGTTGCTGGTCGCGATATAGATGAACTCGTCCCCGTCAACGATCCCGTGCGTTGGTTCATTCCATTCAGGAAGCGCCTGTTGCACGACTTCGAGCGCGCGCGCCGTCGTTCCCGCCTTGTCGAGGTCGATCCTGACGATCCGCTGCGGCGATGCGCCATTTTGGATGCCGATAAGGTCTCCCTCGTAAAGATAAAGGCCGTCGATGCCGCCAAGATGCGCGCCGCTCGGATTTGCGATTGCGGTGACCTTTCCGGTCGTCAAATCGACCACAAAGAGTCCGGTTAAATAGTCTGCCGCAAAAAGCCGGTTGGATTTTTCGTCGAGCGCAATTCCCTGCAAATTGGCCCAACGATCGTCAGCTGCAAATATTGAAGCTTCGACGCCGCGCTTATCCGCAGAGAAAATTCGAGGGCTCAGGCTGTCGGAGGCGTAGATCCTGCCGCGCTTATCAACCTCAATATCACCTACGAGCGCGTCAGACGCTGTGATTGCGACCCGGCGCTTTTCGAGTCCGGAATTTGGGTCCATAACTGAGATCGCTGCAAACGCCGGCTTTTCATTGCGCCGTTCAAAAGCGAGCTGATTGTTGATTGCTGCGTAAACCGCGCCTTTTCTTTGCTCGATATCAAAGACGCCGCCGTCTGCGGCGCCGAATGAAATTAACGCGCTCCCGGCGGCTTTAACCGTGCCGGTCCGCACTCCGCCGACAAGCAGCCTGCCTTTTCGCTTTGATATTGCCTCGGGCAGAAGGCCGCTTTCCTCGTACTCCATGGCGACATGCGACACGCCTTTCGGCTTTGCATTTTCCGACATTTGCGCCGCGACTGGCGCAAAAGCTGGTTCCGCGCGCATCCTGTCGAAAGCTTCATTCGGCGGCGTTTCAAGAACGAGCCCGCGTTCCGCGGCGTCCCCGGCAAGCGCTATCGCTTCATCCATGCGATCGGTAAGAATTCTGGCGAGGATCCGATTGCGCGTTAGGTAAAGCGAATAGGGACGCTCTGTTTGCGCCTCATCGAGCAGGCTGGCCGCCTTGTGGAAGTCCTCAGCGCCAAAGGCGTCGCGCGCCTCGGCCATGATTTCATCATAGGGGCGTGCAAATGCGGGCGCGCTCAACATTGCCGCAAGAGTGAACGCGATCATTGTCCTCATGAAAACTCCATCACCTGACTGCGCCATCAAACGGCGCGTCGATTGGGCGGCCAAAAATCATTCGATCGCCGCGCGTATCTTTGCAGCGAGCTTTTCAAGCACGGCGAAGTCGGCCTTTTCTCCGGCATGCCGTTTGACGGCGGTTCCCTCGAATACCGGAATGATATGAAAATGAAGGTGGTACACTGTCTGCCCTGCCGGAGCGCCGTTGAATTGTATGATGCGAATTCCGTCGGGCTGAAGCGCAGCGGCGACGCCTTTTGCAACGTGCTGGACGCGCGCGATGAGCGCGGCGAGAGCGCCCGAATCCGCATCGAGAATATTCGTCGCGCCAAAGGCTTTGGGAATAACCAAAGTGTGGCCGTCGCTTTGCGGAAAAATATCCATGAACGCCAGGGCGGTATCGTCCTCGAAGACCTTGATCGCCGGCGCCTCGCCGCGAATGATCTTTGCGAAGATGTTGTTCGGGTCGTAAGCAGTTCCAAGAGCCATTGCGGATTCTCAGACTTCAGTGAGAGGCTGATCGTTCCAGATCATGCGCTTGATCCGCCATCCGTTGGCGCTGTTCTCCGCAACGAACAGGTAGTTGCCAGCCTGGGTGATCGACTGGTTTTCATAAGTGAAGCTCAGCGTATAACGACCAGATACGACGCCTAGGTCATCAGCCAACTCGATTTCGTCGATCTCATGCGTGAAGTGCGTGACGAATGTCGGCGGCGCCCCGTCCGGAAACCAGAAGTTCTTCAGATTGGCGAGGCCGCTTTCGGGCGGAAGGCCGCCTCCGGGCATGATGACGGCGTTGCGGTCAAATAACGCGAGAACCGCTTTTTCCTGTTGCGCCGCGTCTTCGACAAGCCAAGCCTCAACGTAGGCCGCATCAAGCGATCGCAGCGCGTCTTCGGTCGCGGGCGCCGGCGCCTTCGAACAGGACATCGCAGCCACGATGAGGGCCGCCGCCGCGCCTTGAAGAATTGACCTGTACACGCGAGCCATACTCATCTGTTTTCAGTTCCATCCGATTTGCTTGTGGGTGGGGCCATGTTTGCGCGATTCTGACGGGTTGCAGGCGGCGAATCAATGCGTTTTGCCATCAGGTCCCCTGCGGAAAGGCATCGTGTCGTCGATCGCCCCGATCTCGGCTTCGATACCACGCCTTTCAGCGGCAAGAAATTGCGCGACCGCGTTGCGAAAGCCGGGGTCGGCAATCCAGTGGGCGGAATTGGTGACGACCGGCTGGTAACCGCGGGCGATCTTGTGTTCGCCCTGGGCGCCCGCCTCGACGCGGGCGAGGCCCTGTTCAATCGCAAAATCGATCGCCTGATGGTAGCAGATTTCAAAATGCAGAAAGGGCCTGTCTTCGATGCGTCCCCAATACCGGCCATAGAGCGCATCGCCCCCGATGAAATTTAGCGCTCCCGCAACGGGTTGGCCGTTCGCCTCCGCGACGACCATCATCAATCGTTCCTCCATCGTCTGCGCTATCTCCGAGAAGAATGAGCGCGTCAGATAAGGGCGTCCCCATTTTCGGTCGCCGGTGTCTTGGTAGAATGCCCAGAAAGCGTCCCAGCGACGCTCGTCAATTTCGGCTCCGACCAAGCGGCGAATTGTCAAACCGTCCGCTGCTTCCCTGCGTTCACGGCGCAGCGCCTTTCGTTTGCGTGAAGATAGATCGCCAAGAAATTCATCATAGGATTGGTAGCCGCGATTGAACCAGTGATATTGCACGCCGGCGCGGCGCAGATATCCCGACGCCGATAGGGTAAGCATATCGCCGTCATTTGCGAAATTGACGTGTGCAGAAGATGCGCCAATTCTTTCCGCAAGGCTGATGAGCGCAGAGCCGATTGCGGCTTTGTATTCGTTCGTAGAAGCAAGGAGGCGAGGGCCCGGGACCGGCGTGAACGGCGCTGCGCAAAGGATCTTCGGATAATAGCTTCCGCCGGCACGCTCAAATGCTTCCGCCCAATGTTGGTCGAAAACATACTCTCCGAAGCTGTGCGCCTTAACGTATGTGGGCGCGACGCCGACCAGGCGGCCGTCCGCTTCGAGGGCAATATGGCAAGGCGTCCACCCGGTTTCTGGCGTGACAGAGCCGGAAGCTTCGAGCGCTTTCAGGAACGCGTGACTGACAAAGGGGTTTTCCGGCTCGCCTTCCGGAGCGGCGTGCGCATCCCATTGTGCTGCGGGAATATCGGAAATTGCGCCGACAATGCGCGCGGTAAGCGCTTCACTGTCGCCGCCATCAGCCATCAGGAAATCTCGACGATCGCATCGACTTCGACCGCCGCGCCAAGCGGCAAGCTTGGGGCGCCGACCGCCGCGCGCGCATGTCTTCCGGCGTCGCCAAAGACTGCGACCATAAGATCTGATGCGCCGTTGATGACTTTCGGCTGGTCGATAAAATCCGGCGTGCAATTGACGAAGCCGGTCACCTTCACGATCCGTTTCACGCGATCAAGATCGCCGTTGAGCGCAGCTTTCATTTGCGCAATCAGATTTACGGCGCAGGCCCTGGCGGCTTGCGCCCCCTGATCGACGGTCATGTCAGAGCCAAGCTTTCCCTTGATAAGCCCGGTCGGGGCAATCGATATCTGTCCGGAGATGAAAAGCTCTCGGCCGCTGACGACGAATGGAACATAATTGGCGACCGGGGCGACCGGCTGCGGAATATCAAGGCCGAGTTCGGCGAGGCGATCAGCGATTTTATTCATCGGGTTCTCCGTCGATGTCTGCAATGGCGGCGATTACCGGCTTTTTCGCATAGTTGCGTCCAAGCGCAATGGCGTCGTCGCCGAACTTTTTGCGAATTGCGTCGATGGCGGCTTCCTCCCGGCGAATTTTTTCCTCTTCGCCAGCGAACATGTCCGATTGCGCGATCGCACTGGCGGTGGAGAGGTCTGAATATCCGATCCCGATAAGGCGGAATGCGCGATCGTTCACTGTCTCGGCGAGCATTGGCTTTGCCGCATCAAAAGCAATGCGGGCAAGGTTTGATGGACGCGGCAAGGTAATGCGCCGGGTGATTGTCCTGAAATCTGACGTCTTCAGTTTGAGTGTGACGACGCGTCCCGCGAGTTCTTTCGCTTTCATCCGCGACGACGTGCGCTCGCTCAATCGCCACAATATATTTTCGAGTTCCGCAACGGATGAAATGTCGGCGTTAAAGGTTGTCTCGGAGGAGACGCTCTTTGTCTCGCGACTTGGCGCGACGCGGCGCCGGTCGCGTCCATGGGATAAATCGGCGAGCCTTAGACCAATTTCGCCATATCGCCGTGTAAGACTTGCCGCATCCGCTTTCTGCAGGTCTGCAATTGTCGTGAAACCATCTGCGTTGAGGCGCTTCGTCATGACCGCGCCGACACCCCAGATTGCGCCGACGGGAAGGCGTGCAAGAACGTCTTTCGCATCCGCGACGCCAATTGTTGAAAAGCCATTCGGCTTGTCGAAGTCTGACGCTGTCTTTGCAAGGAACTTGTTGAAGCTTAACCCGATCGAAACTGTAATGCCGATTTCGCGCCTGATATGGCGCTGCAAACGCGCCAGCGCGGCAGCTGGAGGCATGCGATGGACGCGTTCCGTACCGGCTAGATCGAGAAACGCCTCGTCGATCGAAACAGGCTCAACGAGCGGAGATAGCTCCTCCATCAACTCGCGCACTTCGCGTGCGACAGCCGTATATTTTGCGAAGTTCGGTTTGATGACAACCGCTTCGGGACAGGCCTTCAGGGCGCGGAACATCGGCATTGCCGAACGCACGCCATAGGTCCGCGCGATATAGCAGGCGGTCGTGACGACGCCGCGGGCGCCGCCGCCGACGATCAGCGGCCGGTCGGCGAGCGCGGGATCGTCGCGTTTTTCGATCGACGCGTAAAAGGCGTCGCAGTCGATGTGGGCGACTGACAGGGTCATTAGTTCGGGATGGCGGATGATTCGCCGGCTCGCGCAGTCAGGGCAAGGGCCGCCCGCCGACTGATTCGGCATGGCGCCGCAGTCAAGGCAAAGCGTCGTTACTGCGGGGTTTTCGGCCAAACCTGGTCCTTTTTGGCAATCGATCGTCCCAAAAGCCACGGCGGCTCCGGCACGATAAACATTCGATTAATACCTTTTGAGCGATAGTCAGGTCGATGGTTACCTTAGTGTCCGAGGCCCCAATTTCACGCATGGCGGCGATGGAGAAAATCGAGCCTTTGGCGGCGCCCAAGACCGTGCTCGTTGTCGAGGACAATGAGCTGAACATGAAGCTGTTCAACGATCTTCTGGAAGCCCACGGCTACCGTGTCGTCCAGGCCCGCACGGGCCCGCAGGCGCTCGCCGCCGCGCGCGAGCATTCTCCCGACCTAATTCTTATGGATATTCAATTGCCTGAGATATCGGGCCTCCAGGTGACGGAAGAAATTCTTAAGGATCAAAATCTCGCCCATATTCCGGTGATCGCCGTCACCGCCTTCGCCATGAAAGGCGATGAAGAAAGGATCCGCGCCGGGGGTTGCCGCGATTATATTGCAAAGCCGATCTCGGTGGTGAGCTTTCTTGAGAAAGTGAAAAGGTATTTGGACTAGCGTTAATCCCATGATGAGTTCCGGGATTTCGCGGGAGGCCCGATGACGGCGCGAGTATTGGTCGTCGACGACCTCGAACCAAATGTGAAATTGCTCGAGGCGAAGCTTCGGGCGGAGTATTTCGACGTGCTCGGCGCGTTTTCCGGAAAGGAAGCAGTCGAGCGCGCGAAAAAAGACCAGCCTGACATAATCCTGCTCGACGTCATGATGCCCGGCATGGACGGTTTTGAGGCCTGCCGGATCATCAAGTCGATGCCGGAAACGGCGCATATCCCGATCGTCATGGTTACCGCACTTGACCAGCAGGCCGATCGGGTCGCTGGCCTCAAAGCCGGCGCCGACGATTTTCTGACCAAGCCTGTCGAGGATGTGGCGCTCTTTGCCCGCGTCCGCAGCCTCACTCGCCTCAAGATGATGACCGACGAGTTGAGAATGCGTTATGCAACCGGCAAGTCCATGGGGGTCGTCAGCGCCATTGATCTGAATGAGTCCCCCAATTCTGAAAAGGCGCGCATTTTTCTGATCGACGATCAGCCGGAACAGGCGGACCGTGTCCGCGCGTTGCTGAGCGAACAGCACGACGTCTCATTGGAGGTCGATCCCGAGGTCGCCTTAAGCCGCGCCAAGAGCGGCGATTTCGACCTCGTAATCATCAACATGTCGATTGAGAAGATGGATCCGCTGCGGCTTTGCTCTTCGATCCGGTCTTTCGAAGAAACAAGACTGACGCCGCTGCTTGCGATCGTGCGCCAGGGCGACACCCGAAAGCTCGTCCGCGCGCTCGATATCGGCGTCAATGATTACCTCGCGCGTCCCGTTGATCGCAACGAGTTGACCGCCCGCGTCGCGACGCAAATTCGCCGCAAGCGTTATGTCGACCAGCTTCGATCGAGCTTTGAAGCAAGCCTTGAGATGGCGGTCACTGATCAGCTGACCGGGCTTTATAATCGACGTTATCTCGCGAGCCACCTGTCCGGCATGTTTGATCGCGCATTTTGGACTGGACGTCCACTGTCGCTAATGATTCTCGACATCGATCATTTCAAGCCGATCAACGATACTTACGGACATGACATCGGCGACAAGGTCATCCAGGAAGTTTCCGAACGAATTCGCAATTCGGTTCGCGGCATCGATCTCGCCTGCCGCTATGGCGGCGAAGAATTCCTGGTCGCCATGCCTGACACCGATATGGATTTTGCCGCCGTTGTCGCAGAACGACTGCGTCAGGAGATCGCCGGCCACCGAGTGAGCCTCAACGCCGGACGCGACGAAATCGGCGTCACCGTTTCAATCGGAATTTCATCGACGGAAAACGGGCCGAAGGACGATACCGGGCAAAAGCTGATCAAACGCGCTGACGAGGCGCTCTATTCCGCAAAGACTGGCGGGCGCAATCGCGTCATCAACAGCGCTGCGGCCTAGTCGGCGGAAAAAGAAAAAGCCGCCTGTAAGGCGGCTTCGTCATCAGACGGGCAGACCGAACTTACTTGATCTTGCCTTCTTTGAATTCGACGTGCTTCTTCACGACCGGATCGTACTTTTTCAGAACGAGCTTCTCGGTCATCGTGCGCGAGTTCTTCTTCGTCACGTAGAAGAAGCCTGTGTCCGCAGTCGAGTTGAGGCGGATCTTGACGGTGGTCGGCTTGGCCATGGCCCAATTCCTTAAATTCGAGCGCCGGAAAATACCGGTGAAAGGTCTGAAGTCAAGGCGTCAGACGAACTGAACCTTGCCGATTTCATAGGTCCTTGATCCGCCCGGGGCGGAAACCTCGACCGAATCGCCCTTTTTCTTGCCGATTATGGCGCGGGCTATGGGCGAGGAGATCGAAATCTTCCCCAACTTCACGTCGGCTTCATAGTCGCCGACAATCTGCCAGGTCTTCTTTTGCTCGGTATCTTCGTCGATGAGGGTCACCGTCGCGCCGAATTTCACCGTTTCTCCGGCGAGTTTCGAGACGTCGATGATTTCGGCCCGGCTGAATTTGTCCTCCAGCTCCATGATCTGGCCTTCGATCCAGCCCTGACGCTCCTTGGCGGCGTGGTATTCGGCGTTTTCGGAGAGGTCGCCATGGGCGCGCGCCTCTGAAATCGCCTGAATGACCGCCGGCCGTTCGACGTTCTTCAGCTTCTTTAGAGCTTCTTCGAGCCGGTCATAGCCGGCGGCGGTCATCGGGACCTTTTCCATCGTAGCCTTCCGTCGCCCCCGTCGCCGGGGATTAAAACAGGGTCAAAAGAACGGCGCAGCCGCCTGCTGACGCAGGCGGCTGCCACCATTTCCCATTGCCCAAAATAGGACCTTAGCCCCGAACCTTCAAGGCCGTGATTTTCCTCACCAGATCCGGACACGCTCTTCCGGCGGCAGGTAAAGATCGTCCTCGGCCGTCACGCCGAACGCCTCATACCAGGCGTCGAGATTGCGGACCGGGCCGTTGATTCGGAAATAGGGCGGGCTGTGCGGGTCGGTCTCCAGCCGCTGGCGGAGCTCGTCGTCGCGATATTTGCCCTGCCAGACCTGCGCCCAGGCAAGGAAGAAGCGCTGGTCGCCGGTCAAACCGTCAATAACCGGGGCGACGCCGCCCGAGGTCTGGTCGAGATATCGGTGATAGGCGGCGTACGCCATCTGCAGTCCGCCGAGGTCGCCGATATTCTCGCCCATTGTCAGTTTGCCGCTGATGAAGCCGCCAGAGACCGCTTCATAGCTGTCATATTGCGCGCCGAGCTTTGCCGTCTTTGCGTTGAAGGCGGTGTTCGACGCTTCCGACCACCAATTTCGGATGCGGCCTTTTTCATCGAACTCGCGGCCCTGATCGTCGAAGCCGTGGCCGATTTCATGACCGATGACGCCCCCGATAGCGCCATAGTTTACGGCGGGGTCCGCATTCGGATCGAAAAACGGCGGCTGGAGAAAATGCCGGCCGGGAAGGTGATCTGGTTCAGCAGCGGATTGTAGGACGCGTTCACCGTCTGCGGGGGGTAGCCCCAGCGTTCCCGGTCGACCGGTTTGCCAAGCTCCTTGATCTGGTCGGCCCATCCAAATTCAGCGAGCGCGAGCGCATTCTCGAACAGATTGTCATTCGAGATTTCGAGCGTCGTATAGTCCGTGTACTTCGTCGGATAGCCGATTTTCGGCTCGAAGGTTGATAGTTTGAGCAGCGCCTGTTCGCGCGTCGCTTCATCCATCCACTCGTTTTGCTCCAGACGCTCTTTGAAGGCCTCTGTCAGATTTTTGACGAGGCCGTCCATCGCCGCCTTGCTTGCCGGCGGGAAGTGCCGTTCCACATAGATCTGGCCGACGGCGTCGCCAAGAGAGGCGTCGATCTGATTGACGCCGCGCTTCCAACGCTCGCGCTTTTCTTCAATGCCGCGCAGCGATTTTGAGAAAAATTCGAAATTGGCGTTATCGAAATCGCTCGACAGATATTGCGCGTGATTGTTGATGAAATGGAAGGCGAGCCAGTCTTTGAGAAAACCAATATCCGCCGCGGCGAAAATTTCCGCTTCCTTGTCGAGCGCTGACGGCTGGGCGACGAGGAACGTCGGCACGGACGTCAGTCCCAGCTCATCGAAGGCGATCGACCAGTTGTACTCCGGCGCGACAGCTGCGAGTTGCGCCGCCGTCATCGGATTGTAGATCTTCTGGATGTCGCGGCTATCTTCCTGCGTCCAGTGGACTTCAGCGATCTTCGTTTCGAAGGCGAGAATGGCGTCCGCTTTCGCCGCGCCGCCTTCGATGCCCGCATACTCGAACATCTTGGCGATATAGGCTTTGTACGCATCGCGGTAGCCCGGGAATTTGCCATCCGTCTTCAGGTAGTAGTCGCGATCGGGAAGCCCGATGCCCGCCTGTCCGACGAAGGCGATATATTTTGTCGTGTCCGCCGGATCCGGAATAACGCCAAAGCCCGCAGGCCCGTTATTGTGAACGCTCGCCATCGCGCGCGCGAGATCGTCGCGATTTGCAATCGCATAGATCTTGTCGAGATGCGGTTTCAAGGGCGCTGCGCCCGCTGCGTTAACGGCGGCCTCGTCCATCCAGGTTTTGTAATAGCCGCCGACCTTTTGTTCGAGCGAGCCGGGCGCGGAATCTTTCGCGGCGAGTTCTTCAATAATTGCGCGGACGTCGCCTTCGGCGTCGAGACGAAGCTTGGTGAAAGAGACATAGCCGGGGAGGTCGGCGGGAATTTCAAATGTGTCGAGCCATTTGCCGTTTGCATAACGTGCAAAGTCGTCGCCGGGGCGCACGGCGGGATCGCCCTGCGTGGTGTCGACGCCCCATGTCCCATAGGCGGTCTTTGGCGCTTCGACTTCAATTTGCGAATCCGCCGCTTTGTCCTTTTTTGCGCAAGCCGCGAGCGACGTCGCGAGCGCAATTGCGGCGAGAGCCGCCCCGAGCTTAAGACTGGCTTTCATGACTAACCCCTTCACCCTGATCGCCCGCTTGGCTGCGAGCTCTGATTATGGAAAGGGCGGACCCTAGCGGCGCTCGGCAACGAGGCATAGGCGGCTCGTCGTATAATTGCCTCCGCCCGTCCTGCCTGTTTTCCTTTTTGCAGCAGCAATGCTCGTCCGGGCATCCGCTCTTATGGGGGCGATCGCGTAATGCATGGCTGATGCTTCTCTCCGCTCTCGCTTGCGGGAGACCGGGCGAGGGCGAGGGTCGCCATAGATTAGAGAATGACGGCGCCGCCTTGGTATGGCCCTCACCCGGCGCTTCGCGCCACCTTCTCCCGCAAGCGGGAGAGGGTTTCAGACCGCGCCTTTCTAGATGCTGGTTCATATTATCCTCCTTTCCCGGCTCCATATTTTGCTCGCCTCGGTTGATTTGACGGTGAGCACCATAAGGCCTGCCGAAAGGAGAGGGATAAAAGGGGGATAAATAGGGGGATAACTTAGATACCTAACGGGGAATTAACCATCTTTATGCAGATGATTCAGGGATGTAGAATTCCGCATACGAAATGATTTATGGCAGAATTAACTATAATAAGATTCCAATATCTCCATTTCTCTCGCGATTTTCTGCGAGGCTCGTCATCCCGGATGCGATGCGGCAAGCAATGCCGCTTCGCTGGTCCGGGATCTTGTGAGGCTCTTGCGTTTGACCGCGAGAGATCCCGTGTCTGCAGCGCATCGCTCCGCGCTGCGCCGCGCACGGGATGACGTTCCTCTTGTCTCCCGTAAACGGGAGAGGGAAGTAAGGACAGCGCATTCGGTCGAGTTCCTTCCCTTGAAAAGGGAGGGTTAGGGAGGGTTTTCTTTCCGCACGATCCGACGTTCGAAATCGAATTGACACCCTTGCTGCGCCTGAACCCTCCCCGACCTCCCTTTTCAAGGGAGGGAGAAGTAAGGGCGGCGCATTCGGTGGAATTACCTCCCTTGAAAAGGGAGGGTTAGGGAGGGTTTTCTCTCCACACGAACCGTCTTACGTCGTTCCCTTGGAAGCGGGCGCGGTTAAGCGCCCTAATCCGTCGGGACTTGGCCCGTCACCGTCTTTTGCAGTTCCTTGGCGCTCGTCGTGTGCTGGAATTTCAGCTTCTTGTCGGGGAAGACATAGTGGAACGCGCCGTGGCTCATCAGTGCGGATTCATGGAATCCGGAAAGGATAAGTTTCAGCTTTCCCGGATAATTCGCCATGTCGCCGATGCAAAATATGCCGTGCACTGATGTTTCAAACCTTTCCGTATCGACGGCGATGCGCTCTTCTTGAAGATTGAGGCCGAAATCCGCAATCGGCCCCAATTTCATGGTGAGGCCGTAAAAGGCGAGCATCGTATCGCAGAGAATGACAGCGGCGCCCGACGCATCTTCGATCATCACGCCTGAAATCTTGCCTCCTGCGCCTTCAATGCCTTTAATTTGGGCAATCTTCAGTTCGACTTTTCCGGCGGCGACGAGCGCGCGCATCTTTTCGACGCTTTCGGGCGCTGCGCGAAATTCATCGCGGCGATGAATGAGCGTGATGTTTTTTGCGATGGGTTGAAGATTTATCGTCCAATCGAGCGCACTGTCGCCGCCGCCTGCTATGACGAGCGACTTGCCCGCAAAAGCGTCGCGCTTTCTGACTGCATAGAAAACGGACTTTCCCTCATACTCGTCGATGCCGGGGATCGGCGGCTTTTTCGGCGTGAACGATCCGCCGCCGGCAGCGACGACAATCACCTTCGCGTCGATGGTCGTGCCAAGGTCCGTTTTGATGCGCCATCCGTTTGCCGTCTTGTCGAGACTGTCGGCCATTTCATTCAGATGAAAGACGGCGTGAAACGGCGAGATCTGCTCCATCAGGCGCGTTGTGAGGTCGGCGCCCGTTATGACGGGGATGCCCGGAATATCGAGGATCGGTTTTTCAGGATAAAGCTCGGCGCATTGGCCGCCCGGCTTGTCCTGAATGTCGATCACATGCGCCTTGATGCCGAGAAGCCCAAGTTCAAACACTGCGAAAAGGCCGCAAGGTCCGGCGCCGATTATGACTGCGTCGGTCGTATGCCTCTCGCCCGCCGGCGCGGACTGAACGCTCGTGCCGCTCATCGTTTCTCCCGTGCATTCCTGATGAAAACGCTATTGAGAACGAACAAAGGCTAGCCGAGTTCGACGGGGCAGGGAATGCGCGGGCGCTATTTGCCGCCGTGCAGCAATTCCGCCAGATGATCCTCCCACAGCGCCGCCCATGTGTGCGTTCCGTGGCCGCGCGTATTTTCACTGGCTGGGATCAGGACATATTTCCCGCGTTTGAGGCGCACGGCTTCGCGCTCGGCGATTCCAAGTTCGGGCGGATTGATGAAATCGTCCGCTGAATTGATCCATGTGACGCGCGCCGTGATCTTTTCCAGATCAGGCGAAGGATCATAGCTGCGCGAGGACGAGATCTGATAGAGAAAGTCGTTGGCGTCGAGCCCCGAGATCGTTTGCTGAATTCGCTCCTCGACGAATGCGTCGGCCGCCTCGCGCGTCGGATACGCGATTTGCATCGGTATCGGCGACCCGCCCGCGATCAGGAGGAAACTCGCCGCCATGCGCAGCGCCTCTTTCGGCCGGGTTTCATAATCGCCGCCCTTCCAGTCCGGGTCGGTTTTGATCGCATCGATGACCAGCTTGCGCCACATGCGATTGCGTCCGGCGATTTCGACGGGAAGGCAGGCGAGCGGCATCATCGCCTCGACAAAATCGGGATGAATTTCGCCCCACATGAAGGCGTGCATGCAGCCCATGGATGTTCCCATGAGAAGCTTCAGCCGATCGACGCCAAGTCCCTTGGTCAGCAATTCATGCTGCGCGGCGACCATGTCGTGATAATCGTACTGCGGAAATTTCGCCCGAAGGCCGTCGCTCGGTTTTGACGATTTACCGTGGCCGATATTGTCCGGCAGGATGATGTAATATTTCGCAGGGTCGAGCAGCCCGCCTTTCTTGAAAAGAACATCGGCGAATTGCAGGCGATAGAATTGCTGGCCCGTGCCGCCCGTGCCGTGAAGGATCATGACGGCGTTGGTGATGCGGCCCGCCTTGTCGCGCTTCGCTTTCCCAAGCGTCGTGTAGTGAAGGCGCAATTCATCAAGCGTTTCGCCGGACCGGAACTCGAATTCCTTCGAAATATAATCGCCTTCGCGCGCGCCTCTTGGCTCTGCTGCGGCCGGTGCGGCGGCCATAAGCGTGAAGGCGAGGATCAGAATGTTTCGCAGCATTTTTCGGCCTTTGATTCGCTATTCCATCGTCAGGACGGCTTTGCCCAGCACCTTGCGCGTCTCGACGAGCTTTAGCGCCTCCGATGCTTTTTCCAGCGCAAAGCGCGCGGTGACGCGGGGCTTCACCTTTCCTTCCGTATACCAACGGAGAAGTTCGGCGACGTGTTCGGCGTGGCGCTTGGGGTTTCGCATCGTGAAAGCGCCCCAGAAGACGCCGACGATCTGGCAGCTTTTCAACAGCGTCAAATTGAGCGGAAGTTTTGGAATCCCTGCGGGAAATCCGACAACAAGAAATCGCCCTTCCCAGGCGAGCGCTCTGACCGCCGGTTCCGCATAATCGCCGCCGACGGCGTCATAGACGACATTGGCGCCGTCGCCCCCGCACGCGGTCTTGATCGCAGCGGACAATGTCTTTTGGCCGTCCTTGTCGATTTCTTTGGGGTAAATCACAAAGTCATCGGCGCCGAGCTCGCGCGCGAAGGCCGCTTTCTCGGGCGATGAAACGCCTGCGATGACTTTGGCGCCCATCGCTTTGCCGATCTCGATTGCGGCGGCGCCGACGCCGCCCGCTGCGCCTAGAATGAAGAGCGACTCTCCCGGTTTTAAATGCGCGCGGTCCTTGAGCGCATAATGCGACGTGCCGTAGGTCATCAAAAAACCGGCGGCTTCATCGAACGGCATGGCGTCCGGGATTTTCACCGCCGCTTTCGTATCGACAACGAGATCAGTCGCATAACCGCCATGCAAGGTCATCGCGAGAACGCGGTCGCCCTTCTTGAACATTGTCACGCCGTCGCCCAGCGCATCGACGACGCCTGCAACTTCGCCGCCCGGCGCAAAAGGTCGGGGCGGGCGGAACTGGTACATGTCGCGGATAATCAGCGTATCGGGAAAATTGACGCCAGCCGCCTTGACGCTGATTCTGATCTGTCCGGGACCAGGATCGGGCGTCGGCTGTTCGGTCAGCTTGAGGCTGTCCGGGCCGCCGGGCTCATGGCTCATCATTGCTTTCATGGAATTTCCTGCATGGTCGGCTTGCGTAAGGCGCGCATCTTACGCATGGTCACCGCCATAACAACGGGCTTGGGCAGGCACTTGAGGAGGAAATCGATGCGTTTCATTTCAGCGGCGCTGGCGCTTGCGCTTCTTGCGTCCTGCGCCACGGCGGCAAGGGCGACGCTCAATGACCGGTTCCGCGCGATCGGACTTTCCGCCGACATGGCGGATTGCATGGTCGACGATCTCGATGAACGCCTTGATGATCGCGATCTTCAGGATCTTGCGAGATATACAGTCGGCCTTGCGCGCGCAGACTCGCCGATGGAAGCGGTCGACAGTCTTCTCAAGATCGACAATCCGCGCGCCGTCGCAGCGGTCGGCCGGGCGGCGTTCTCCTGCGTCACCGGGTTTGGCCGGTGACGGAAACGACAGCGCCCGCAACGAGCGGCGCCGATAAAAAAACGGATCCCTACGCGTGGTACGTGCTGGCGATCCTGACGATCGTCTACACGTTCAATTTCGTCGATCGCCAGATCATTGCGATCGTATCGCCGGCGATCAAGGAAGAACTCGGTCTATCTGACTCGATGCTGGGGCTGTTGAAGGGCCTCGCCTTCGCCGTGCTCTATACGACGCTCGGCATTCCGATCGCCTGGCTCGCCGACCGCTGGAACCGGGTGAATATCGTGACGATCGCGCTCGCCGTCTGGTCGGCGTTCACCGCGCTGTCGGGGCTCGCGACGAATGCGATGCAGCTTGCGCTGGCCCGCGTCGGCGTCGGCATCGGCGAAGCGGGCGGATCGCCGCCGTCGCATTCGATCATCTCCGATTATTTTCCCAAGGAGAAACGCTCGACCGCGCTGTCGATATTTTCCCTCGGCATTCCCTTCGGCCAGATGTTCGCCTTCCTCGCCGGCGGTTGGGTGCTTGAAAATCTCGGCTGGCGGAATGCGTTCTTCATCGTCGGTATTCCGGGGATCATTCTTGCGGTCGTCCTGAAGCTGACAGTCAAGGAGCCGATCCGCGGCGCGCAGGATGCAGAGCATGCAGCCGCCCCTGTTGCTTTCAAGGAAGGCGTCAAAGCGCTGCTCGCCATTCCGTCTTTCTGGGGATTGCTCGTCGCGGCGACTGCCGCCTCTTTCACCGGCTACGGCGTCGGTTTGTGGGCGGTCGATTTTTACCGCCGCACTTATGAAATCTCCTATCAGGAAATCACCGTGCCGCTCGGCCTCCTCAACGGCGTCGCCTATGGCGTCGGCACCTATCTCGGCGGCGCGTTGACAGACCATTACGGCAAGAAGAACAAGGGCGCATACACGCTTATTCCGGCTCTTGGCATGCTGGTGACGATCCCCGCCGGCTTCCTTCAGCTCTGGGCGCCGACGCCGATGTGGGCGTTTATCTGGGCGGCGCCATTTCTGGTCGGCCTTGGCTTTTATCTTGGGCCGACATGGGCGCTGGTTCAAACGCTGGCGCCGGCGAATATACGCGCATTTGCCGTCGCGTTCATGTTCTTCATTTTGAATATCATAGCGCTCGGTCTTGCGCCGCTCTGGGTCGGCGGGCTCTCGGACATATTCGCAGCAACGTATGGCGAGGTGACCGGTTTGCGCCTCGCGTTGACGACGCTTGGGCTATCCAGCCTTATTGCGGTTCTCGCCTTCTATTGGACCGCCAAAAAACTGCCCGCTGACTGGGCGAAGGCGACAGGCGGCTCCGAGGCATAATGAGGAGCGCATGGCGGTAAAAAAGAAAGCAGCGAAGAAAGCGCCGGCGACAAAGAAGAGCGCTAATCTCAAAACCAAACCGACGGCGGTGAGCATCGACGCCTTCATCGCGAAGCTGCCCAACGTGACACGGCGAAAAGACGCTGAAACCGCGCTGAAGCTGATGAAAAAAGTCACCGGCCTTCCGCCGAAAATGTGGGGGCCGTCGATCATTGGTTTTGGTTCTTATCACTACAAATATGAGAGCGGGCGCGAAGGCGACATGTGCATGACCGGTTTCTCGCCGCGATCGGGCGCAATCGTCTTTTATGTTCTCGGCGGCGCGCCGGAGACGGACCCGCTCTACAAAAAGCTCGGGAAATTCAAGACCGGCAAGGCGTGCCTCTACATCAACAAGCTTTCCGATGTCGATCTTGGCGTGCTTGAGAAAATCATCGCGCAATCCGTCGCCTACATGCGCAAGACATACGGGGCCCAGTAACACGAAACGCCCGCGCGCCGATAAGCGCTGCGAGCGTTTCGCCCCCAAACCCGAAGTGACTTCGGGCTACCCCGTTTTCTGCTTTCGCGCGAATGCAAGTCCGGCGATCGCGGATATGAATAATATGGCCGAAGGCGGAACAGGGACTTCCGACATTGGCGGCGGCGTGTAAGTTCCAGGAACGCCCGGGATGAGGCCCGGTACGCTAAGGGGATTGGCGCCGAATATCGCTGAGGCGAGCAGACCGTTAGTCGCGGGGAGCGATCCGCCGCCCTGACCCATCGGGCCGCCCTGGTGAACGCCGCTCGGTTCGCCATAAAGGGCTTCAACGACGTTCGCGTTTTGCAATTGCGGGGCGGCGCCTTTGGCGCCCCGCGATGCGCCTTTCCCCCAGCGGCCGGTCTTGTCGTCGATAAACCCATCGGCGGCGTTGCTGCGATTGCGCAGGAACGCTTCATAAAAAGCGAAATCGAGGTTTTCTTTGCCGCCGCCGCTGAACGCATTGGTCCCGGACGCGGCGAGACCGCCGGCCGTCATCTGCGCTGGCGGTGCGCCGTTTCGAACCGAGGCGCGGCCAGGTCCCGACATCTGCGTATTGGCTACAGCGCCAATAAGCAGAACAATCAGCCCTGCGCCAAAATAATGAAGTCGCCTTCGCCGAAGCATTTGCGTCCCGAAATGGCCGCGCTATTGCGCCAATCGGAGACACCCCATCAAATATCGCGCCAGTCTCTGGACGCCCTGATCGGAGCAAGGCTCAGCCGCCCTGTTTCCGGCGGCGGCGAACCGCTATAGCCCCCGTGACAAACCCGATCCGAAAGGTCTCCTCCGCCGCCATGTCCCGCATCCTGATCACGTCCGCGCTTCCCTATATCAACGGCATCAAGCATCTCGGTAACCTTGTCGGATCGATGCTGCCGGCGGATGTCTATGCGCGCTTCCAGCGGGCGAAGGGCGAGGAGGTCTTGTTCCTTTGCGCGACAGACGAGCATGGAACGCCCGCCGAACTTGCGGCGCGCGCCGCAGGTCAAACCGTCGAGCAATATTGCGCCGAGCAGCACGAGATACAAAAGCGGGCATGCGCGGAGTTTGCGCTTTCCTTCGACCATTTCGGGCGGTCCTCAAACCCGCAGAACGAGCGGCTGACGCAGCATTTCGCAGAAGTCCTAGAAAAAAACGGCCTGATAGAGGAGCGCGCCGACCGTCAGATTTATTCAGTCGACGATCAGCGCTTTCTTCCAGATCGCTATGTCGAAGGGACGTGCCCGCATTGCGCCTATGAAAAGGCGCGCGGCGACCAGTGCGACAATTGCGGACGGCTGCTCGATCCGATCGATCTCAAAGACCCATATTCGTCGATCTCGGGTTCGAAAAACATTGAGGTGCGCGAAACGAAGCACCTTTATCTATTGCAGTCGAAATTGCAGCAGAAAATCGCCGACTGGGTCGCGTCAAAACCCGGCTGGCCGCAGCTCACCAAATCGATCGCCGGCAAGTGGATCAAGGAAGGGCTTCAGGACCGGTCTATCACACGCGATCTTTACTGGGGCGTTCCGGTCGAGGTGAACGGCAGACCGCGCCCGGGCTTCGAGGCCAAGGTGTTCTACGTCTGGTTCGATGCGCCTATTGAATATATTGCGTGTACGGAAGAGTGGTCGGAAGCGGCTAAGGGGCGCAACTGGCGAAGCTGGTGGCGGCTCGACGAAGGCGCGGACGACGTCCGCTATATCCAGTTCATGGGCAAGGATAACGTCGCCTTCCATACGGTTTCATTCCCATGCACCATTCTCGGCTCTGGCGAGCCGTGGAAGACGGTCGATGCGCTGAAATCGCTGAACTGGCTGACCTGGTATGGCGGCAAATTCTCGACCAGCAATAATCGCGGCATCTTCATGGATCAGGCGCTCGAAATTCTGCCCGCCGATTATTGGCGCTGGCACCTTATGGCGAACGCGCCTGAATCGGATGACGCGTCCTTTACGCTCGAACATTTCGCGGGCGTCGTGAACAAGGACCTCGCCGACGTTCTAGGCAATTTCGTCAACCGCATCACGCGCTTTGGCGCTTCGAAATTCGGCGAGGCGGTTCCAGCGCAAGGCGCCTATGGCGAGACGGAAGCAAAGCTGATCGCCGATCTCGACGTGAAGATCGCTGCCTATACGACGGCGCTTGAAGCGATGGAGTTCCGCAAGGCGTTCGCCGAATTGCGCGGCATCTGGGTCGCGGGGAACGAATATCTGCAAATCGCGGCGCCATGGACTGCGTTCAAGACCGACCCAGACCGTTCGGCTGCGGCGGTGAGGGCAGGGCTCAATCTCATCGCGCTATTTGCGGCGTTATCGGCGCCGGTCATTCCGCAGACGGCGGAAAAGATGTTCGCGATTTTCGGGCTCGATCCGAAAGAGGCGGGCAAGTGGCCGACATCGGCGCAAGCGGCGCTCGACCAATTGAAACCGGGACGTGCGTTTAAACTGCCCGAGGTCCTTTTCAAAAAGATCGAGGAAGAGCACCTTACCGAGTGGCGGGAGAAATTCGGGGCGGAGTAGAGGGGCTTATGGGGCTGGGGTTCTCGATTCTGGGGTTGCTCTTTTTAATCGGCGCCTTGCTTTTTGCCTTCGTTCTCATCGTGACGGCCTTCTCGCTTAAAGGCCGTGGCGGCCTTGGCGGACGGCCGATCCTCACCGCTTTTGCTTTTGCTGTCGCGATCGCTTTGATGGCCGGGCCGGTACTGACGCTTCAGATGAACGAGTCTTACGCGCCGGGAGATGCGTTCCGTTTGTTTTTCGGACGGCCGCCGGTCGACACCATAAAAATTCTCAACCACCGCGCAGGCGCCGGTACGGATTATTCCGAAGTAATGTTGAAGATCGAAACGACGAGCGCCTCAGAGTTCAACGCCTTCGCCGGTTACGCGCAACTGACCCGAACGACGAGTTCCGTCGCGCCAGAGATTTCGGCGATTGACGTACCGGATTGGTGGACGCCCAACGATTGCGCCGGAGGTCTCGTTATTTTTCTGGGACGCCCCGACGCCAGTTGGGATGAAAAATGGGCGGCGTTTTGCGGCGCGGACAAAACGGCGTTCGCATACGCAAACTGGATCGAATGACGATTGCAACGGAGTCTTGAATGAAATCCCTATTCTCCCTCGAAGGCCGCACTGCGCTCATCACCGGCGGGTCTCGCGGCATCGGCAAGATGATTGCGCGCGGGTTTCTTGAGCACGGCGCACGCGTTTACATATCCTCACGCAAATCGGAGCAGTGCGAGCAGGCCGCAGACGAATTGTCGAAGTTCGGCAAATGTGTCGCCATTCCGCAGGACGTCTCGACCATTGAAGGCTGCAAGATTTTAGAGCGCGCCTATGGCAAGTCCGAAACTTCGCTCGACATTCTGGTCAACAACGCGGGCGCCGCCTGGGGCGCCGAGTTCGAGACCTTTCCGGAGAGTGGTTGGGACAAGGTCATGGATCTGAACGTCAAGTCGCCGTTCTTCCTGACGCAGACGTTTCATTCGCGCATGAAAGCTGCGGCGAGGAAGGAAAAGCCCGGCAAGGTGATCATGATCGCCTCGATCGACGGAATTCGCGTCAACCCGTGGGAGACTTATCCCTATCAGGCGTCGAAGGCGGCGCTCATCCACCTGACGCGGCGGATGGCGGCGCGGCTCATCAAGGACAATATCTGCGTTTCCGGCATCGCGCCTGGCGCGTTCGCGTCGGAAATGAACAAGACGGCGCGCGATCATGAGGAAATGGTCTCGAAGATGATCCCGGCTGGGCGTATCGGCGCTGACGAAGACATGGCGGGCGCTGCGATCTTCCTTGCGAGCCGGGCTGGCGATTATGTCGTCGGCGATACGCTGGCCGTCGATGGCGGCGTCGCTTATTCTTCCTTCGGACATTTTGGAGGGTAGAAAAAGTTTCCCTCCCCCGCATGCGGGAGAGGGAATAGAATCGCCCGCCGCATGACATTGGTGCGAAGCGACAAAGGAAAAGCACATGACAGATCAAGCGCCGATCAATTCGCCGTTTCACGCCAAATCGACCGCCGCCGAAGTCATCAGCGGCATCGATCTTACCGGCAAATACGCAATCGTCACCGGCGGCTATTCCGGTATCGGCATTGAAACCGTGCGCGCAATCGCGGGCGCAGGGGCCGAAGTGCTGGTTCCAGCGCGCGATGTGGCGCGGGCGAAAGATGCGTTAAAGCCTATCCCCGGCAAGATTGGCGTCGCATCGCTCGACCTTTCGGATCTGGCGAGCGTGCGCAAATTCGCGGGCGATGTCGTTGCTGCGGGAAGACCCGTTCACCTCCTCATCAACAATGCGGGCGTCATGGCGTGCCCCGAAACACGCGTCGGGCCCGGCTGGGAATTGCAGTTCGCAACCAATCACATCGGGCATTTCGTGCTGACGAATGCGGTCGCGCCGCTGTTGAAGGCCGCCAAAGGCGCGCGCGTCGTTTGTCTTTCCTCGACGGGGCACAAGATCTCGCCGATCCGCTGGGACGATATTCACTTCACGAAGGATCCGTACAATAAATGGGCCGCCTACGGACAATCGAAAACGGCGAACGCCCTGTTCGCGCGCGACCTCAACCGGCGCATGAAGAACGACGGCGTTGAGGCGTTCTCCGTCCATCCTGGCGGCATCATGACGCCGCTGCAGCGCCATCTTCAGCAGGAAGAAATGGTGGCGCTCGGGTGGATCGGGGCGGACGGCCAGATGTCCGATCTGGTGAAAGCCATGTTCAAAACGCCGGATCAGGGCGCTTCGACAACGGTCTGGGCCGCAACGAGCGCGCTGTTGAAGGGCAAGGGCGGCGTATATTGCGAGAATTGCGAAATTGCGACGCTTGGCGGCGCAGATGCGCCGCGCTGGGCAATGGTGCAGTCGCATGCCTGCGATCCGGAATTGGCGGCGCGCCTATGGACCGAGACCGAGCGCATGCTGGCGGTCTGAGCGTGTTGCGGACGCGGCGCGTTCGCGCTGCGCTGAATATTATCGTCGTTCCAAATTAGGAGTGCTTCGTGAAAATTCTGAAATCGCTTCTATTCAGCATGCCGGCGTGCCTCCTCTTTTCGAATGCTGCGCTGGCCGAAATCAAAGTCATTCGCGCGGCGAGAATGATCGATGTGGCGACGGGCAAGGTGACGACGCCCGCGACCATCGTCATCGACGGCGATCTGATCGCCGCCGTCAATCCGCCAAACCCGCCAGCGAATGCGCCGGTCATCGATCTCGGCGATGTAACGGTGCTGCCCGGAATGATGGATATGCACACCCATCTGACCCTTGATTATTATACTGGCGATCACTGGACGACGGCGCCGGTTATGGAGACTGCGGCGGACTGGGCGCTCTACGGCGCTTATTTTGGAAAGCAGACGCTTGAAGCGGGCTTCACCACTGTGCGCGATGCAGGAACATTTCCGGGATTTTCGGACGTCGCATTGATGCGCGCCATCGAAGCGGGACGGGTCGTCGGCCCGCGAATGTTTCCTGCCGGGCATTATATTTCGATTACGGGCGGGCATTGCGACGTCACCGGATTTTCTCCTGGCATCATGGAGCTTGGACCGAATGAAGGCATCGCCAACGGCGTCGATGAAATTCTCCGTGCGGTTCGATATCAGGCAAAGCACGGCGTCAAAGTTATCAAGGTCTGCGCGACATCGGGCGTCTTTTCAAAAGGCGACCAGGCCGGCGCCCAGCAATACTCAGCGCGCGAGCTTGAAGCGATCGTCGAGGAAGCGACGCGCCATGGTCTAAAGGTCATGGCCCATGCTCACGGCAGCGAGGGCATCATGGCGGCGGTGAAAGCGGGCGTCGCGTCCATCGATCATGGGTCGATGCTGACGCCGCAAATCATAAAGGAGATGAAAAAGCGCGGCACGTATTATGTGCCGACCCTTTATCTCAAAGACATTCCGCTTCCGCCCGAGACGCCGGAGTGGACGGTGAAAAAGAGCGAGTATCTCTCCCCCTATATCGATCGCAGCTTCAAGATGGCGATCGATGGCGGCGTCAACATCGCGCTTGGGTCTGATTCCGGGGTCATGCGCCATAATGAAACCGGCAAGGAATTCGGCGCGATGGTCCGGCGCGGAATGTCGCCGCTGCATGCGTTGCAGTCGGCGACAATCAACGCCGCCGACCTTCTCGGCGTATCCGATCGCGGCGAATTAAAAGCCGGAATGCTCGCGGATATCATTGCTGTCGATGGCGATCCGCTTAACGATATCGGTGCGATGGAGCGAGTGAAGTTCGTGATGAAGGGCGGCGAAGTCTTCAAGCGGCAATGACTTCGCTGCCGGAACCGGGCCGGACCGACATTGGCCCGGCCGCTTGATTGCGGCTTTAGAATACCGCGTTCGCCTCTTCTTCTTTCATCATCGATTTTCTCACCATCGGGATCGGCGGGCCGCCATAGCTCAGGAATTCGTCGTGGAATTCTTTCCAGCCTGCGCGCTCGCCGCCGCCCGGGAAGTTGCTTGCGGTCCAGTCGTTCCGCAGGCGGCGGATCATCAGCTTGCCCATGGTGTAGTTGAGGTACGCCGGATCATAGGTTCCGCGCGCCGCCTGCTGCGTCGCATTGCCCGCGTCCTGATAGCATTCGTTGCGGAACATGTCGTAGCTCTGCTGAACCGTCATGCCCTGCGCATGCAGGCCGATCGCCGAAAGATAACGGCAGTTGCGAAGCAACGCGTTTGAAATCTGTCCGATCTTCGTCACCGGGTCGCCGTCATTGAGCCCTGCTTCGATCATCATCTCTTCGGTGTAATGCGCCCAGCCTTCTGCAAAGGCGTAACCGACGAACAGCTTGCCGAACATCGATTGGGCGCGGTTGGCGTGAAGGAAGTTCAGGAAATGCCCGGGCCACACTTCGTGGACCGAGGTGAACAGCAGATCCTCTTTACCCGGAATATAGGCGGCACGCGTCGCGGCATCCCAGGACGGATCAGGCGGCGAGATGTAATAGACCGACGGCAGACCCGTCTCGTATGGACCCGGAATGTCGATGTAAGCTGAGTTCTGCCGGTTATAGGGCGGCGACTCCTCGACCAGCGCTTCTTCTGTTCCCGGTATCGAGACGATGTTCTTTTCAACGAGAAACGCACGCAGCGGCGGAAGCTGTGCGCGGGCTTCTTCGACGGGACCGATCGCGGGCTTGTTGGCCGCCATCTTCTCCATGCACGCCTGCATCGTCGCGCCGGGCGCATATACGGCGCATGCCGCCGCGAGCGCATCCTGATTGCGTTTTAGATCCGCGCGGCCGATCGCTTCCAGCGCTTCGAGCGAGACGTTCACGCCTTCGGTCCGGCGGACCATCGCCGCGAATTTCTCGGCGCCCAGCGCAAATCCGCCGTCGGTCGGCGCGACCGAGCCGATGTGATCTGACAGTTCTTTCATGGCGGCCGAAGCGGCTGCCGCGGTTACGTCAAACCGGCGTTGCAACTCTTCGTCTTTGACTTCAGCGAAGGCCGCTTTCGCGTCGCCCGTGAAATATTCGGCGAAGCCGCCAAATCCCGCCTGACCGTATTTGAGGTATGTCGCGGGCAGGGGCAGTTTAAGGTTGGCCTTGATTTGAGCCGCTGCAGCGGGGACGTTTTCGGCGTATTTTATGAACGCCCTCATTCTCGTTTCCGCATCGGCGTAAGGACGCGTCACATAGACGCCCGGATCAAGCGATCCGACATAATAGTCCGGGTTCTTGTGCGGCCAGTCCGCTTCTTCCAGCCAGAACAACTCGCCGTCCATCTCGCTGATCAGATAGTCGCGCTCGAATTTTTCGGCGTCGGTCATGGCCGCGTCGTCAATCGCGCGCGCGCCGGCAATCGCCGATTTCAGCATTTCAATCTGTTTCGCAAGTCCCGTCGCACTCCAGTCAGGAAGCCGTCCGTCGAATTCGTGGCGTCCCTGATAAGATGCGAATGTCGGGTTGACCTCAAAATACTCTTCAAGGAACGCCGACATGTAACTGGGCCATGCCGATTGCGTCACTTTCTCTGCGGCGGAGACGACAGGCTTCGCCGCGTCGTCCTCTTTGTTCTTCGCGCAGGATGCGATCGCGAGAGCGGTGAGGGATGCCGCCAGCAAGAACTCGCGAATTTTCATTGGATGTCTCCTGACAGTTTCAGCGATACGCAAACCTTAGGCTCAATGCCACGCCGACCGCCGTCATGGCGAGTTAATTCGGCGATCAGGATGCTGCAACGCCGAAGAGGCTGCCGATCCCGAAGGTCGCAGCGCCTGCGAGCGCGCCAATCCCGAGCATGCGGATGCCGCCAAGCATGGCGTTGCGTCCAGAAAAAAGACTCATCGTTGCGCCGACGCCAAATAGCGCAAGTGAAGCAACGGCGGCCGCAATCGGGACCGGCGCAGCAAAGCCTAAAAGAAACGGCGTCAAAGGCAAAAACGCCCCGGCGGAAAATGCAAGAAACGACCATAACGCAGCGCCGGTCGCGGACCCAAGATCGTCCGGATTGAGACCCAGTTCCTCGCGCGCAAGCGTATCGAGCGCCGTTACAGGATCGGCGATCATCGTCTTCGCCATTGCGCGCGCTTCTTCCAGCGGCAATCCGCGCGCCTCATAAATGAGCGCCAGTTCTTCCGCTTCTTCTTCCGGATAGAGCTCGAGTTCCTCTTTTTCCTGCGCTATCTGGTGTTCGAACATTTCGCGCTGCGTGCGCATTGAGATGAATTCACCCGCCGCCATCGAGAATGCGCCGGCGAGAAGCCCCGCAACGCCCGTCACGAAAACCACTTCGTTCGACGCAGCGGCGCCCGCCATGCCCATGACAAGGCTGGTATTGGATACAAGCCCGTCATTGACGCCGAAAACGGCGGCGCGAAGCGATCCGCCGCCGGCCCCTTTGTGCCGCGCGCCGATTTCCTCGGTTGTGGTCGGCATGGCATGCATGCCGGGCCGCATCTTGCCGGAATAGATTGAGAGCCCACGCACTTTGACAGCGGCAAGCGCGCCTTTCATTTGCCGCGGCCCAAAGACGCCAAGCAGCGATTTGACGACCAGCGCGCGTATGCCGGGCGTGAATGTTGCGGCGCCGCCGTCGATCCCCTTGGCGATGATCGCCGCCTGTTCGTCGCTCTCCGCGGCGAGCTTTTCAAACAGGCGCCGCTTCATCGGGTCTTTTTCCGCGTCTGCGACCGCCCGGGTAAGGTATGCGGCGGTCTTTTCTTCACGCCAGCGCCGGGCGGCGTCGGAATTTGGGTGATCTGACATGCCTTGCGGCCTTCCGTATCGTTCTGAATAGCCTAACATAGGCCGACTCGAAGCTGTTGAGGGGAATTGGATGAGACTATTTGCGATCGCGGCAGGTATTGCCGCGCTGGTTGGTCAGGCGTTTGCGCTCCCGCCCGGTGTTGACCTTAGAAACGACGGAGCTGGTCCCTACGGCCGCCTCGTCATTCGGGGCGCGACGCTGATCGACGGTTCCGGCGCTCCGCCCTTCGGGCCGGTAGATGTCGTTGTCGAAAATAATCGCATCACAAAGATCGTCTCAGTCGGCGTACCCGGCCTTCCGATCAAGGAAGAAGATCGTCCGCCTCTTAACGGTGGGAAGGAAATCGATGCGAGCGGAAAATTCCTGCTTCCTGGTTTCGTCAATCTGCACGGACATATCCATTCCTATGGCACGGGACAGGACGTGCCGCCGGACTATGTTTTCAAGCTTTGGCTGATGCACGGCATCACGAGCGTTCGCGAAGTCGGAAACGACAAAGGCGCTCAGTTCACGTCCGAGCTTGCGACCGCGAGTGCGAAGAACCAGATCGACGCGCCGCGCATCTATTCTTACCCGTTCTTCGGCAGTTTTGGATCGGACACTGTCGATACGCCCGATGAAGCGCGCGCCCAGATCCGCCAGTTCAAGAAGGCGGGCGCCTTCGGCGTCAAATTCTTCAGCGGCCCTGAAGAAGTTCTGTGGGCTGCATTTGATGAAGCCAGAAAGCTGAAGCTGAAAACGACGATGCACCATGCGCAGCTCGCCGTGGCGCATGCGGACGTGCTCGACACCTCGGCGCGCGGCCTCAATTCGATGGAGCATTGGTACGGGCTTCCCGAAGCGCTGTTCGATGACAAGGCGCTGCAGGATTATCCGGTGAACTACAATTATTCCGATGAACAACATCGGTTCGGAGAGGCCGGGAGACTGTGGGCGCAGGCGGCCGATCAGGGAAGCGAGCGCTGGAATTATGTCCGCGACACGCTGCTTGAGCGCAATTTCGCGATCGTTCCGACCTTCACGATCTACCTTTCAAGCCGCGACTGGATGCGCGCGCGACGCGCCGAGTGGCATGACGATTTCACGATGCCGTCTTTGTGGAACTTCTATTCGCCGGACAGAAACGCGCACGGATCATATTGGTTCGACTGGGGAACCGAGCAGGAAGTCGCTTGGCGCGCGAATTACCGCAAATGGATGACCTTCATCAACGAATACAAGAATCATGGCGGCAAAGTCGGCGTCGGCGAAGATGCCGGCTATATTTATTCGACCTATGGTTTTGGATTCATACAGGAGCTCGAACTTCTTCGTGAATCCGGGTTCAATCCGCTTGAAGTCATACGCGCGGCGACCCTTGACGGCGCCCGCATCCTCGGCGCTGAAAACGAAATCGGCTCGGTTCAGGTCGGGAAAAAAGCCGATCTCGTCATCGTCGGCGAAAACCCGATCGCCAATTTGAAAGTTCTCTACGCGAGCGGCCACATCAAACTTGATCCGGCGACGAACAAGCCTGTGCGCAGCGGCGGCGTCGAGACAGTCATCAAGGACGGGATCGTCTACGACGCCAGGGCGCTTGCCGCCGAAGTGCGCGGCATGGTCGCCGCGGAGAAAGAAAAGGCCGGCATTGCGCCCGGCCCGATGCCGATCGTCGATTTCAAATTCGAACGCAAGGATACCGCCCAATGAAAACCATGTTTCTCGCCGCCGCCGCTTCGATTGCCATGACTGCGCCGGCGCTCGCGCAGGATCAGGCGCTCGCCGACGCAGTCGCTGCGGATTACCCTTTCGTTTTTGAGCTCTACAAACATTTCCATCAAAATCCCGAGCTTTCATTCAAGGAAAGCGCCAGCGCCGCGCGCATGGCGACGGAACTCAAAGCGCTCGGGTTTGAAGTGACGACCGGCGTCGGCGACAAATGGACAAAAGCAAAGGCGAAAGCGGACGCGGGCGCGGTGAATGAAGGCGTCGGCGGCTACGGCCTCGTTGCGATCATGCGCAATGGCGAAGGGCCGACCTTGATGATGCGCGCGGATATGGATGCGCTGCCGCTTGAAGAAAAGACAGGCGTTCCCTACGCCAGCAAAGTCGTCTCGGTCGATTACAAAGGCCAGACCGCGCCGGTCATGCACGCCTGCGCGCATGACAGCCACATGGCGATCATGGTCGGAACGGCGCGTCGCCTCGTTGCGATGAAGGATCAGTGGAAGGGCACGCTCATCCTGATCGGTCAGCCTGCGGAAGAGATCGGCCTTGGCGCGACGGCGATGCTGAGCGACGGTCTCTATTCGAAGTTTCCAAAGCCCGATTACGTCATCGCAGAGCACACGTCTGGATGGGACCCCGCCGGGGCGGTGACCTATACGCCCGGCTACACGCTCGCCAATGTCGATAGCGTCGATATTATCGTGAAGGGCGTCGGCACGCACGGTTCCGCGCCGCATATGGGCAAGGATCCGATCGTCATCGGCGCACAGATCGTCAACGCCCTGCAGACGTTGATCGCGCGTGAAACCAATCCGCTCGATTCCGGCGTTGTCACGGTCGGCTCGTTCAAGGCGGGCTACAAGCACAACATCATTCCGGACGAAGCGCATCTTCAGATTACGGTGCGTTCGTACAAGGATGATGTGCGTCAGCATCTCCTCGATGGCATTCGCAGGATCGCGATTGCGCAGGCGCAATCCGCAGGACTTCCGGCGAACCTGATGCCTGAAGTCAAAATCGAAAAGGATTATACGCCGTCGACGTACAACAATCCGGAACTGACGGCGCGCGTGATGGGCGCTGTTGCAAAGAGCATCGGCGAGCCGCGCGTTTACGAGCGCGACCCCAGCATGGGCGGCGAAGATTTCAGCCAGTTCGGGCGAACTGCGGAAAAGGTTCCGACCGTCATCATGTGGGTCGGCGGCGTCGATCCGGTAAAATTCCGGGCGGGCGCCGATGGGACGGGGCCGATCCCGCCCGGCAATCACTCGCCGCTCTTTGCGCCAGTTCCCGAGCCGACATTGCAAACGGGCGTTCAGGCGATGACGGCGGCGGCTGTAGAGTTGCTTTCGCCGAAATGAACGTCGGCGCCAACGATTAGGGGAGGAGCGATCGCGATGCGTTATCACCATTGTCTGGCCGCCTTGTCGGCTGCCGCATGCGCGGCGTCGCCAATCGCCGTCACGAATGCCGCAGAAGCGGGAAATTACGTATGCAGCGTTCGCGAAGCCGTCAGTGTGAAGGGGGGTGCTGGCGAGACGACCGCGCTCTCCGACGCGCCGAAATCATTTTCGCTCGAAATTGGCGAAGGGCCGATCTTCGGTGACCAGTTAAGGGACGATCCCTTGCGCCAGACCGATGTCTATGAACCGGAAGGGAGGCCGACGTTCGTCGCGAGAATTGACGCCGAACTCTTCGCCAAGCGTGCGGACCGTCTGATTTCGTATGATCGGCAGATTTTTTCGAACGGGGAAAATACGCTTATCGTTTTGGACGATGGCGATTACATCGCCTATGGGCGCGCGCCGCATAAAACCTATTTCGGCGCGGCTATTTATTCCGGGACTTGCGCTGCTTCTGATTAGCTCTGAGCCTGACGGATATTGTTTTGTTGCGGTGCAAAAAGAAGCGCCGTGGCCGAGTATTGCGAGAATGCCGTCAGATAGGTGAAATGTTCGCGTAAAAGCGAATTAGACTGAGCAGATCGGTCAACTGACGACTGTTTTCTCTTTTGCTGTGCGGCGAGGGCGCATCACTCAATTTTTGTCTGACTGGCTGGGCCTGACGCGCGGGATGTGATAGATGTTAGCGGCCTGCAAAACGGGTGGGGAACCTTTCATCAATACAGGGTTCATCCGTGAATTTGCCGCGCGTTGATTTTTCGCTTCCAGCGGAAGTCGGCCGTGTTCTTTTGTCTTTTAACGGGAGTGTTAGATGAAGAAAATGCTTATGGTGGGAGCAGCCGCAGTCTTGTGTCTTTCAGGCACGGCGGTGTTGTCGGGCGCAGCTGCTAATGGCGGCAATGAAATGAGGAAAATCGGCCCAGCGCTTGAACGGGTATATCAACAGAACGAAGCGGCGAAATCATCTCGCAGCAGCGCTTCATCGAGTGCTGCGAGCAGAGTGCGGCCGAACAGTAAAGCGGACCAGGATCGGCACGCGTCGGATGTCATGAAGAGCGAGACGACGCTGTTCCTCGGAAATGTCTCCAGCGACGGCTACGTCATTATAGACGCCGTAGCGTCGAACCTCACGTCCGACCTCGAAGTTTCTATGAAGGCGCTCGGTGCGCGCAATGTTTCGAGCAAAGGCCGAACGGTCTCCGCCCAGTTTCCCGCCGACCGATTGGGGGAGCTTAACGCCAGTCAATATCTGGCCTTCGCACGGCCCGCGTTCGCGACGACAAATGCCGGCTTGGTTACGTCTCAGGGTGTTCGCTCGATGCGTTCTGACACGGTTCGGGACTCTCTTGGCATCGGTGGAGCGGGCCTTACAATCGGCGTTCTTTCTGACAGTTTTGCATGCGATCCCGGCAGCCTCGCGGGCGGCCCGTACACAACACCGGCCGAGGATGTCGCCAATGGCGATTTGCCGGCCAATATCAACATAATCAGCGACTTCACCGATGTGACGTCCTGCATCGACGAAGGTCGTGCTATGGCGCAACTGATTCACGATGTGCTTCCCGACGCAGCGATCGCTTTCTATACGGCGTTCAACGGTGAAGCGGATTTCGCAAACGGCATTGTCACGCTCGCGAAAGCCGGCGCCGACGTGATCGTTGACGATGTGATCTACTTTGCCGAACCGATGTTTCAGGACGGCATCATCGCACAGGCCGCCGACGAGGCGGCAAGACTGGGCGTTCCGTACTATTCTTCGAACGGCAACCGCGCGCGCGATGCGTACCAGTCGACTTATCGAGCGGTGCACACGCCTGACGGCGAATTCCATGATTTCGATCAGGGGCCTGGTGTCGACCACCTAAACACGATCACGCTCGACGGTTCTTTGCAAACCAACCTCGTATTGAACTGGGACAGTCCTAACTTCTCGGTTTCCGGCGCGCCTGGCGCTCAAAATGACGTTGACGTCATTATGTTTGACGAGGCTGGCGTTCGTGTCGACGATTGCTTCCCAGGCGGCGTGTTTGTTTTCCCGGCAAATGGACTTTGCCAGTTCCAGTTTACCGACGGCGGCGTGCCGATCGACGGCGGAATGGGCGGCGACGCGATCGAACTTGTATCGCTGGTCGACTTCAATGGCGGATCAACAGTTCAAATTGGTCTCGAGACGCAAACGGGCGCTTCGCCTGGCTTTACAAAATTTGTGATCTTCGGCGGCGGCGTTGCGGCGTCTGAATATGCGATCGACGCGGGCTCCGGCTATGGCCACAATAATGCAAAAGGCGCGGAGGGCGTAGGCGCCGCTGCGTTCTACTTCACCGAGGAATTCATCGGCGACCCCAATACGCTTCAATTGCGCGCGTTGGCGGGAGAAGCTGAATGCGTGCCGGCATGCCTCAACGATTTCTCGTCTGCAGGCGGAACGCCGATATTCTTCAAGACAAACGGGCAGAGGCTCAATAAGCCGAAAGTCCGATTCAAACCCGGAATTACGGCTCCAGACGGGACGAATACTTCATTCTTCTTCAGCGACACCAGCCGCGATGACGATGACAGTGATGGCGTATTCCAATCCGGCGAACCTGGAGAGTTTCCTAACTTCTTCGGCACATCCGCCGCCGCACCGCATGCGGCAGCGCTCGCGGCGCTGATGATCGATTCCGAGGGATCGGAGATTATAAAGAACGGCAAATACCGGATGTGCAAGCCGAAAAAGGCGAGCGGAAATTCTAATAACTTGCGCAAAGGCGGCAGCGATATCGCCGTTTCGGCGTCGGATGTTGAAGGAAAGATCGCCAGCGGCGCGCTTCTTGGTCCTTGTAACCGGACCGAACCGGCCAAGATATACAAGATCATGCGAAAGACCGCGCAGGATATGAATGTCCGGGCGAGCAACAGCACAGGCGCGACGATCGCCAATTTCACTGAACTCAATCACGGATTTGATTTCGACTCCGGCTTTGGGTTCGTCGACGCCGTCAAGGCGCTAAAGAAATTTGGCGCCAAGGATGACAAGGATAATGACGATCATGAATATGGTGACAAAGACTAGGCGGCCTGATTCCGTCCGACGCCTTGATCCTGGCTCATTCGGATGGGATTAGAATGTTTCTGACAGGTGAAAGCGGCGAGACGAATGTCTCGCCGTTTTTGCTTGAAATCTACTTTCCCCCGAGCAGCAGCGTTCCTTCTTTCGTCAGCCTTCCGGTGATGATCTCGGCGATTGAGGCGAGAACGCCGGGCAGCATGGCTTCAATGCGCACATGTTGCGGGAAAATGTCGATGACGCCGGTAATCGTCTGACCAAGGCCCTTTGCCTCGAAGCGAAGCTGGTCATCGCCGGTCCAGTTCTCGGCGAATTTGAACATCATGCCGCCGGACATGCTCGATGAGAGTTTGCCGAAACCCTCGCGCACCCGCCGCCTTGCTTCCTCGGCGCCGAGATTATGGGACAAGGTCACAGTGATCGGACGAGCCATTGCCGGTGCTCCTTCTATGGGCGTGAAATGGGGACTTTGTAAGCGGGTTGCAACCAGCGCCGTTTTACGTCGAGCCGGGCGCGGGCTATGGTGGGCCCAAAACAAGCGGAGGCCGACATGAAGTGGGCAGTCAGAATCGTTTCGATCATCGCAATCGGACTTGCTCTCGTGGTCGTCGTTGCGGGGCCGGGAACGAGGTTCGGATTGTGGGACTACGGAACCGGCCTTGGCCTGATCCGCAATGTCGCCGCGCCGAAAGCGCTATTCGGCGGCGTCGCATTGCCGCCGCTTTTTACGGCCGCCGGTCTCGCGCTGCTGCTTGGGGTCGTGTCCGCATTCATGAAAAAGGGCGGCTTGGCGGCGCTCGGGATTATTGCGGCGCTGTTTGCTGGCGCGGCGGGCATGGTTCCGGTCAAGATGAAGGCCGCGTTTGAGGCGAACCCTTTCATTCACGAAGTGACGACCGACTTCGACAATCCGCCGCCGATCATTGCGGCGGCGAATGAGGAGCGGAAAAATCCGGCTGAATATCGCGGCATGGATCCCGTGCCGAACGATCCCGACGGATTGATCGGCGCCGACGCCCAGCGCCTCGCATTCCCCGACATCGCGCCGATCCTCGCTGAAGCGGACCTTGCCGCCGCGACCGCCGTCGCCAAGGATGTCGTTACAGCGATGGGGATGGAGATAATTGCCGATGGCCCCGCTGATGACGCCTCCGGCGGCGGTTGGCGGATTGAAGCCGTCGCGACATCCTTCTGGTTCGGGTTCAAGGACGATTTCATCGTGCGCATTTCGCCGCTCGACGAAGGGCGAGTGAAAGTCGATTTGCGCTCCAAATCGCGCGTCGGCGGCTCCGACCTTGGCGCCAACGCAGCGCGCATCCGCGAATTCATGAAGCGATTTAACGAGGCGATCTAGCGGGATTAAGAAGGGCGCCGGTCGCGGCCGCACCGCCGATCGTCACCAGTCCATTTTCGCCGAGCGCGATGTCGCCGGTTCCGATGCGTCTGACGCATTCGGGGTAAAGCGCGTGCTCTTGTTCAAGGATCCGTGCGGCGAGCGTTTCGGGCGTGTCGTCTGAGAGGACCGGTACGGCGGCCTGTCCGATGATCGGACCTGCGTCCATTTCCGCGCTGACATAATGCACGGTGCAACCGGCGATCTTGACGCCTGCGCGCAACATTTCCGCGTGCACATCGAGCCCCTTGAAGGATGGCAGAAGCGAGGGATGGATGTTGACAAGTTTTCCATACCATTCGGCGACAAATTCTGCGGAAAGCATCCGCATGAAGCCTGCAAGGCAGACGAGATCGGCGCGCGCGTCTTTCAGCGCGGCGGATACCGCCGCCTCAAACGCGCGCTTTCCTTCAGCGCCCTTGCCAAAAGCTCTGTGATCGATGGTCTTTGTCGCAACGCCTGCCTCATTTGCGATGGTAAGTCCGCCGGCGCCTGGGATGTTGGAAAGAACCAGCACTATCTCAGCCGGAAAGGCGGGCGCCCGCGCCGCGTCGAGCAGCGCCTTCATATTCGAACCGCGCCCTGAGATTAAAACCGCGACGCGGATTTTCGACATTGGATCAGGCCCTGACGATATCGCCGATGACGCGCGCGTCCTCGCCCGCAGATTTCAACGTCGCGAGAATCTGCGCAGCCGCCTTCTTGCGAACGACGAGGACGCCGCCGACGCCGCAATTGAAGGTGCGGCGCATTTCATCGAGGGTCAGCCCGCCCGCCTTCATCAGCCAGTCGAACACCGGCGGCAGAGCGAGCGCCGTCTCGTCATAATGCGCCGCGAATTCGTCTGAGAAGACGCGCGGCACATTGTCGGTCAGGCCGCCGCCGGTAATGTGGGCGAATCCGCGGACGTCTTCGTCCTTCAAAAGCGGAAGCAGGCGCTTCACATAGATGCGCGTCGGGGTCAGCAATGCTTCGCCAAGCGTCCGCGACGAATCGAACGGCGCTTTATCGGCGTAGGAAACCCCTGCGTCTTTCACGATCTTGCGGATCAGCGAATAGCCGTTCGAATGCGGTCCCGATGAGGGGAGCGCGATCATGACATCGCCCTCCTCGACGCTGCGCGGAAGAAGGTCCTTGCGTTCGACTGCGCCGACGCAAAAGCCGGCGAGATCGTATTCGCCCGCAGCGTACATGCCGGGCATTTCCGCCGTCTCGCCCCCGATCAATGCGCATCCGGCGTCGAGGCAGCCCCCGGCGATTCCCTTGATGACGTCCGCCGCAACGCCTTCTTCGAGTTTGCCGGTGGCGAAATAGTCGAGGAAGAACAAAGGTTCGGCGCCCTGTGCAAGAACATCGTTCACGCACATCGCCACGAGATCGATTCCGATTGTCGAATGGCGCCTCGTTTCAAACGCAATTTTGAGCTTGGTGCCGACGCCGTCTGTGCCGGAGACCAGCAGAGGATCTTTGAAGCCGGCGGCTTTGAGGTCGAATATGCCGCCAAACCCGCCAAGCATGGCGTCGGCGCCGCGACGCGCGGTCGCGCGCGCCATCGGCGAGATGGCGTCGACCAGACGCTCCCCGGCGTCGATATCGACTCCGGCCTTTTTATAAGCCTCGCTCATGCCTTTGTTCACACTTCGCTTGCCGCGAGCGTCTAACCACTGTCGGCTGTCTGGTGCAACAGAGGGGCTCCAAGACCCCGATCGCGGGGGGTGCGCCTTGCGCGGCGGGAAGCTATAAGGTTGACGTCGAATCCCGGCCGGACGCGTCCGGGCAGTCCAGTTGAGAGAAATTCCCATGAGAATTATAGGCGTTATAGGCGCGACCCTGCTTTGGCTTGCGGTTCAGGCAGGGGCCGCCATGGCTGCGAGCGACGATGTTTTCGTGGTCCCCCGGGTGCCGGTTCAGGCGACCGGCGCGACGGCCACAATCGCCAAGGAGACCGCGCAGGGGAGCGGCCGGCGCCAGGCTATGGACCTGCTGCTGCGCCGCCTGACGCCTGAAGAGGACTGGGTCTACCTTCCGACGCTTGCGACCGGCGCCGCCGCGCAGTCCGCCGGCGACGGCTCCGGCAAGTCTGCAGTCGACATTACGCCGTCGCTGCTGACGGGCCTTGAGTCGGGTTTTGAGGTTTATTCGGAGAAGGCGTCATCGGCGAGCTACCGCGCGTACATCACCTATCGCTTCAAGCCGGATGCGGTGCGCCGCCTCCTCAAGACGGCGCGCATCCCCTATAGCGAGGCGCAAACGCGCGTCGCGCTCGTGCTTCCGGTTCTGCAAACGGACAGCGGCGTCTATCTTTGGGAAAGCAACAACCCATGGATGGCGGCATGGAAGGTTCGTCCGTTTACGCATGAGTTGACGCCGATGACGGCGCCGCTTGGCGATCTTGAGGATTCATCCGCGATTTCGGCGCGCCAGGCGCTCGCCGCCGATCCCGCAGCGCTTGCAGCCATTGCGGCGCGTTACAATGTCAGCCAGGTCATCGTCGCCCATGCGCGCCTCACGCAAAAGGACGGCGCCAATCAGCTGACGGTGCGCCTGATCAACGGGCACCGCGAATCTGGAAAGGCGGACCTTGCCGAAGTGCTTGGCGATGACGCCGACATCGATGTCGACAGCGGAGCAAGCCAGACATTTTCCTATGCCGGCGGCGACGAGGACTTCGCCGCGAAAGTGGGCGAAGTTCTGGCGCAGACCTATCTGACCGACCCCGTCGGCAACTTCCCAATGCTCGCAGAACGCTCGATTGAAGCCGCCATTGCGAAATATGCAAGCGGCTGGAAACGGCGGACGCTGATCGATCATTCCAAAGAAGCGCAGCTCCCGGTTACGGCCTTCTTCGACCGGATTGAAGACTGGTCGAAAATCAGAAGCGCGCTGATCGCGACGCCTCTTGTCGGCGCCGTGCAGGTGTCGTCGCTGTCGCGCAAGGGCGCCGAAATGGATGTCCGGATCTTCGGCGAACCTGCCCGCATGCAGGTCGCGATGGAAAACCAGGGCATCGTTTTCTGGACCGAGACAGGTGAGCGCTGGTTCCTCGCAACGCCCGGCGTTGCGGGCAAATATCGCGGCCGGCGGTTCTTGAGGGCCGACCGTCGCGGCCTTTTCAGTGCGGAAGACATCGCTGATGAGGAAGATGGCGTGCGCCCGGCATCGGCGGATGGACGCAATCCGGACGAGCAATAGTGGCGACTCAGCTGGCGAAACAGATCGTTCTTGAATTGCCTGCTTCGCCGCCGCGCCTGACGCGCGACGCATTCGTCGTCAGCGCTTCGAACGAAGGCGCATTGAGGACGCTTGATGCTTGGAAGCGGACAAACGAAAATCTGCTCGTCATCTGCGGCCCGAAGGGTTCGGGCAAGACCCATCTCGCGTCCATCCTTGCATCCGAAATCCTCGGCGCCGGGGCGGACGTCGCCATAGTCGATGATGTTCATAAGGGCCTGTCGGCGGACGAAGTCTTCGTTCTGATAGAGAAAGCCCGTGAAGCGGGCGGGCGCATTGTGCTCGCCGGCCGGGGCGATCCGCGCAGCTGGGCGGCGGGGCTCAAGGATCTTGAAACCAGGCTGAACGCTGCTCCGCGCATTACGCTTGAAGAACCTGATGAAGCGCTCCTTAGGGCCGTGATCACCAAGGTTTTCATCGACCGGCAGCTTAGGGCGCCGGAGGCGATCGCCGATTACGCCGCGCCGCGCCTTCCCAAGACGTTTGCAGCCGCTCAGGCCTTTGTCGCCGCGCTCGACGCCCTGTCGATCGAGAAAGCGCAGCCGATCGGCCTGAAATTGGCGCGCGAAGCCGTCGCTAACCTTTCGGAAGCGGCTTTTGAGGCATAAATAGAGTTAACGCCGCTGAAAGAATTGACGGATGACCGCCGCCGACGACGGATTGAGAGTGAACGAACGTGCTGCCGAAAGCGCGACAACCGGTATCGCCTTGTCGCCCGAACGGTTCATCAACCGCGAACTCGCGTGGCTCGCCTTCAACCTTCGGGTGCTGGAAGAGGCGTTCAATAATAACCACCCGCTTCTCGAACGACTGCGGTTCCTTTCAATCTCGGCGAACAATCTCGACGAATTCTTCATGGTGCGCGTCGCGGGGCTGCGCGGCCAGGTGCGCGAAGGCGTATCGGCGCTGAGCCAGGAAGGGCTGACGGCGCAAGAACAGCTGACGAAAATAAATGTGACCGCGTCTGCGCTGATGGAAAAACAGCAGGAGTGCTGGCGCCTGCTGTTGCCGCTGCTTGGCGACGCCGGCGTTCAGGTGGTGGCGAACGAAGCGTTGACGGACGCGGAGGTCGCGTGGCTCGAAGGCGAATTCCTGAACAACATATTCCCTGTGCTGACGCCGATTGCGTTAGACCCGGCGCACCCGTTTCCGTTCATCCCAAATCTCGGCTTCGTCATCTGCATGGACCTGAAGCGTCGCGACGGGTCAATGCTGACAACATTGTTGCCGCTGCCGAACAAGATTTCGCGATTCATTCGCCTTCCGGCAGGTCTAGCCGGCGAAGACCGCAAAAGCGTCATCCGCTTCATTTCGCTCGAACGGATGATCATCCGCTTTATCAATCATATATTTCCGACGATGACGCTTGAAGGGCATGGCGCCTTCCGCATTGTCCGCGACTCTGATGTCGAGGTTGAAGAAGAAGCCGAAGACCTTGTCCGCGTCTTCGAGACGATGTTGAAACGCCGCCGTCGCGGCGACGTCATCCGCCTGAAGGTCGACGCCTCAACGCCCGATCACATGAAGGCGCTGATGATGGACCGCATGCGCGTTGCGGCGCAGGACGTCGTCGTTGTTGACGGCATCCTCGGTCACGCACAGGCGTCCGAGCTTATTCCGGCGGAACGGTCAGAGCTTCTTTTCCCGCCGTTCGATCCGCGATTCCCGGAGCGCATTCGCGAGCACGGCGGCAATTGCTTCTCCGCAATCCGCGCCAAGGACTTCATCGTTCATCACCCGTATGAATCGTTCGATGTCGTCGTCCAGTTCCTAAAGCAGGCGGCGGCCGATCCCAATGTCGTGGCGATTAAACAGACGCTGTATCGAACGTCGAAACGATCCCCCATTGTCGAAGCGCTGATTGAAGCGGCGGAAGCTGGAAAGAATGTCACGGCGCTGGTCGAATTGAAGGCGCGTTTCGATGAAGAGGCGAATATTCACTGGGCGCGCGCGCTCGAACGCGCCGGCGTCAATGTCGTTTACGGATTCGTCGAATATAAAACGCATGCCAAGCTGTCGCTCGTCGCACGCCATGAGGGCGATGCGCTTCGAACCTATGTTCACGTCGCGACCGGCAATTATCATTCGGTGACGGCGAAAATTTATACCGATCTTTCGCTGTTCACCTGCGATCCTGCGATCGGCCGCGACGTCGCCAAGGTTTTCAATTTTGTCACCGGCTACGCAAAGCCGGAGACGTTCGAGAAGATCGCGGTGGCGCCGCTGACATTGCGCTCAAAACTTGTCGCTCTTATCGATGAGGAAATCGCGCATGCGAAGGCGGGAAGGCCGGCGTCGATCTGGGCGAAGATGAATGCTCTGGTCGACGGACCGATCATCGACAAGTTCTACGAAGCAAGCGCCGCCGGCGTGCAGATCGATCTCGTCGTCCGTGGCGTGTGCTGTCTGCGCCCAGGGGTCAAAGGTCTTTCGGAGAACATACGCGTCAAGAGCATCATCGGGCGTTTTCTTGAACACGCGCGTGTCTATTGTTTCGGCGGCGGCAATATGCTGCCGAACAATGAGGCGAAGGTCTATATTTCGTCAGCCGATCTGATGCCGCGCAATCTGAACCGCCGCGTAGAAGTATTTTGCCCCGTCGAGAACCCGACCGTGCACAGCCAGGTGCTCGACCAGATTATGGTCGCCAACCTCAATGACGAAGCCCAGTCCTGGCGCCTTCTGCCGGACGGCAAATATGAGCGCGTGCAGCTGCGCGACGATGCGCCTCCTTTCAACGTTCACGCCTATATGATGACCAATCCAAGCCTTTCGGGGCGCGGCGGCGCGCTCAAGTACAACGCGCCTCGGCTGTTAAAACCGAAGAAGTAGGGTATAGGCGGGTCGTTGGGGCCAGGCTCGGCCCGCTGCTGAGACCGACATGAGGAAGATGGCTGACGCGCCGCTTTACAGCCTTGACCATCCCGCGCTCCTACGCATCCGCCATGCAGTCATTGATATCGGTTCGAATTCCGTGCGTCTCGTTATCTATGATGGACCGCGCCGGGCGCCGTTTCCGATCTGCAATGAAAAGGCGCTTTGCGGACTGGGCCGCGACATGTCTGAAGACGGACGGCTCAATCCCAAGGCCGTGGACAGCGCGCTCGAAGTGCTCGCCCGCTTCAAATGCCTGCTTTCAGAGCATGGCGATCCGCCGACGCAAACCGTCGCGACCGCTGCGGTGCGTGAGGCGAAGGATGGGGCGCAGTTTGTCGAAAGAATTCGCGCGCTTGGACTGCCTGTCGATGTCATCGGCGGCGGCGAAGAAGCAGCGCTCGCAGCGCTCGGGGTCGTATCATTCGAGCCGGGCGTTGACGGGCTGGTCGGCGACATGGGCGGCGGAAGCCTTGAACTGATCGCCATGCGCAAGGGCGAAGCGTACGATGCGATCAGCCTTTCAATCGGTCCCTTGCGATTGATGCAGCAGTCGAAGGGCGATCTCAAGACCGTCGCCAAAATCGTTGAAAAGGCGCTGTCAGAAGTCCCTTGGCTCAAGCATCGGAAGAATGACACGCTTTTCGCAGTCGGCGGCGCCTGGCGTTCAATCGCGCGCGTCAACATGCAATTGCGCAAGCACGCCCTTCCGGTGCTGCATCATTATGAAATGACCGGCCGGCAGGCGATTGAAACCTGCGATCTCATCTCGAGGCAAAGCCGGTCCTCGCTTGAGGTGACGCCTGGGATTTCATCGAAACGAATTGATTCATTGCCTTCCGCCGCAATTGTCATGAGGACGCTGGTCGATGCGATCGGCCTCAAATCGGTCTCCGTTTCTGCGGGCGGCCTGCGTGAGGGACTGCTTTATCGCGACTTGCCTCCCGAAATTCGAAATTACGATCCGCTGATCGCCGGCGCCGCATTTCTTGGCGCGCGCATGGAACCGGAAGAGTCGATGGGCGGCGCGTATTGTGACTTTACGGCGGGGGCCTTTACTGATGAATCGCCGGCGCAGCGGCGCATCCGCATTGCGACGTGTCTGCTTGCCGATATCGGCTCCTACTTTCATCCGGACATGCGCGCAGATCAGGCGTTCGACACGGCGCTGCGCGCGCCGTTTTACGCACTGACGCATCCTGAGCGCGCGGCGATTGCGCTTTCGCTGTTTTGCCGGCATGCGGGCGCGAAATCGCCGGCTTCTGCGCCGGGGGTGATCGCCATGATGTCTGAAGGTGAACAGAAACGTGCGACGCAGATTGGCCTTGCGCTACGCTTCGGCGCTGCGATCGCGCCAAAGGCGCCGCATGCGATCAGCCGCTGCTCATTGAAGTGCGACGACAAACGGATGATTTTCGTCGCGCCGCGCGCGTTGCGGGCGCTTTATGACGAATCGGCGAAAAAGCGGCATGACGCGCTCGCCGCATCGTTCGGCCTTGCGATAGACGCAAGGTTCACGGATTAATCTTCGGCGCTGATGATGTCGATCGCGCCGTTCTTGAGGCGCAGCGCGACCTTTCCGGCGAGCAGCCTCTCGGCCGCTTCTCCAAAAATATCGCGGCGCCAGCCATGAAGCGCCCCAACGTCTTTTTCTCCGGAGGCTATGTCTTCGAGATCTTGCGACGAGGCGATAAGGCGCGCCGCAACGCTCGAGGCCTCCGATTGCCGCTTCAAAAGAACTTTCAAAAGTTCGACGACATCGGGCGGCGGAGCCGCGCGGCGTGACGGCTTTTCAAGCTCCGGCAGCTCCGCGCGCGGGATCGCGCGTC
>JBGSLM010000063.1:0-6534 GCA_041740755.1 Parvularculaceae bacterium
CCGCGGCGCCGGCGCCCAATTGCGGCGCGCCGGAGACGAGCCCCGTCGCGATCCCGGGCCCGAAGATGCCGAGCGCCAGCAAGGAGAGCGAGGCGAGAATGGTCGCGGCGGCGTCTTCAAGGCTGACGGCGCCGGGGGTGAAGGTCGAAGTGATCGAACCGAAGATGGTCGAACCGATGCCGACAATGATCGCGAGGACCATGAGCTTGATCCCGGACGCGACGACATTGCCGAGAACGCGTTCGGCAAGAAACGACGTCTTGTTCCACAGCGCGAAGGGGACAAGGACGAACCCCGCCAGCGTCGTCAGCTTGATTTCGATGATGGTGACGAAGAGCTGGATCGCGAGCAGGAAGAAGGCGAAGAGGACGATCACCCAGGCGAGGATGATGATCGCGATGGTCACGAAATTATCAAAAAAGCTTGGGAAACCAAGAAGCCCGTTCGCCTCCTCGATCAGCGGGTAGGCGGCGCGATAGCCGGTATCGGCGACAAAGCCCGGCTGCATCAATTGCGCCGCCGTCAGCGGCGAGCCGGTCGCGACAAGGCCGAGCCCGGCAAAACTTGCAAAGATCATATCCGACAGCAGCCGGAAATTATTGATGATGAAGGCGAAAGCCCCGACATAGAGCACCTTCTTGACGAACTGGCCGATGACATTGTCGACGCCGTTCATCGCCCAGAAGAGCCCCGCAAGCGTTATGTCGATGCCGATCAGGATCGCGGTCAGGAACCCGACATCGCCTTGCAACAGGCCGAAGCCAGAATCGATGTAGCCGACGAAGGTCGCAAGGAACTGGTCGATGACGTTCAAATTATTCATGGGTAGATAATCCCGTCGCCGGCAAAGCGCGTCCGGTGAATGCGGGCGCGCTCCTCCATCTGCAGAATGCGCGCGCGGTCGATGGCGTCGGCGCGCGAGATGACCGCCATCAGTTCTGCCGTCTGCATCGATTGCTTGGCTTGCAGCGCCAGCAATTGGTTGCCGGCCTGGCTGACCTGAAGATCGCCGATCGCGGTCTCGCTTTGCGTCACGATCTCGTCGAGCGTCGCAAGATCGGCCGAAACCGTCTCGGCGATTTTCGCCTGCATCAGGAGCGCGTCGTGAAAGGCGCGGCTCGCCTCGACCCAGTGCGTCCGCGCGTCGGCCGCCATCGTGGCGTTTGAAAAGGCGGCGTAATCTTCCGGGAACAACGATTTGAACGAGGCGTCGATCGAGGCGACCTGATAGCTCAGCCCCTTCGCGGTCTTGATGAGGGTCTCGATTTCGGCAAGGCGGGTCATCAGGGCGGCGCGCGCCGTATAGGGAAGATTGGCGAGGTCCTTCGCCTGGTTGACGATCATCTGCGCTTCGTTCGCCAGCTGCTTGATCTGGTTGTTGATCATCGTGAGCGTGCGCGCCGCGGTCAGGAGGTTCTGGGCGTAATTGGTCGGGTCATAGACAATGCCGCCGAACAATTGCGCGCCCGCAGGCGCCGCCGGCGTCAGCGCGAGCGACGCGATTGCAGCCAGGAACTTTGCTTTCATTCTGCGGCGCATAGGAAGTCTCCATTGTTTGAGGAACTGCGAGAAAGAAGATCGGCGGCCCAGGGAAGGCCCTTGGCCGCGAGAAACGACGCAGCGAATTCGCCGGGCGTCTCCGCCATTACTTTGTCGATAAGTTTCTGGTCGGCGGGCGAGGATGCGCCGCAAAGAGCGAGGGCGACCGGCCCGAGGCCCAATTCGAAGAGCCGGTTGCCGATCGCTGACTGAAAATAATAATGCCGCTTTGGGCTCGCGGTCGCGATCATCGAAATCTGCCGCGCGTTGAGCCCGAACCCTTCATAGGCGGCGCGAATACCGGCCTCTTCGGCGCGGGCGTTCGGAAGGAATATCTGCGTCGGGCAGGATTCGATAATCGCCGGCGCGATTTTTGACGCCGTTATGTCGGCGAGCGATTGCGTCGCGAAAACGACGGAGACGTTCTTCTTGCGCAAGGTTTTGAGCCAATCGCGGAGGCGCGCCGCAAAGAGCGGGTGATCGAGAAAGACCCAGGCTTCGTCGATGAGAAGCAGCGTCGGCCGGCCGTCAAAGCGCGCCTCTAGCCGATCGAAGAGATAAGAGAGCGCCGGCGCGACCGCGGCCTCGCGGCGCATCAGCTGTTCCATTTCGAAGCCATGGACGTCCGCGATATCAAGCGTCTCGCGCTCGGCGTCAAAGAGCGCGCCATGGGGTCCGTCGATCGTAAACGGCTTCAGAGCGTCGCGGATGTCGGCGCGCTGCAAGAGGAGCGCGAGGCCCGTCAAAGTGCGTTCTCGCTGGGGCGCCTCGCCAAGATTGCCGAGCGCCAGCCAGAGCGCGTCGGAAATCGACGGATCGGCGGCGACGCCCTGCCCCGCCAGAATGCCGAGCAGCCAGCCTTGCGCGCGAGAGCGCGCGGGCGCGGCGTCAATGTCACGGAGCGGCTGGAAGGCTGGCGCGTCGTCGGCGCCGAGATCGTGGAATTCGCCGCCGAGCGACAACAGCGCCGCGCGCATTGATCGTCCTTTGTCGAAGGCGAATACTTGCGAATTGCCGTAGCGGCGGAACTGCATCGCCATCAGCGCGAGCAGCACGGATTTCCCGGCGCCGGTCGGGCCGACGACGAGTGCGTGACCGACATCGCCGACATGAGTGGAGAACCGGAACGGCGTCGTCTCCTCGGTCGTTGCGTGAATGAGCGCCGGCGCGTCGAAATGCGCGTTCCATGCCTCGCCCGCCCAGACCGCCGACAGAGGGGCGAGATGGGCAACATTCAGCGTGTGAAGGAGCGGCTGGCGGATATTGGCGTAGAGATGACCTGGGAGACTGCCGAGAAACGCGTCAACCGCGTTGACGCTTTCGCGGATGGCGGCAAAGCCAAGCCCATTAAGAACGCGTTCGATCTCGCGCGCGCAATCCTCGACTGCGCCGCGGTCTTCATCGCTGAGAACGATCGCGGTCGTGACATATCCGAAGGCGACATCATCGCTGCCTAGTTCCTGCAGCGCCGCATCGGCGTCGGCGGCCTTGTTGTCGGCGTCGGCGTCGACAAGCACGCTCTGCTCGTTGAAGAGCGTTTCCTTGATGATGGCGGCGACCGACTTGCGCTTGGCGAACCATTGCCGGCGATATTTTGCGAGTTCGCGAGTTGCGAACGGCTTGTCGAGCGCGATCAGCCTTGTCGTCCAGCGATAGGGAAAGCCGAGCCTATTCAGCGCGTCGAGAAACCCCGGCTCGCTCGCCGGCGGAAAGCCGAGAATGCTGACGATGCGCAAATGCTCCTCGCCGAGCATCGGCTCAAGCCCGCCGGTCAGGGCGCTATCGGCGATCAGCCCGTCGAGGAACATCGGAACACCGGGCGACGCAACAGGATGGCGCTTGGTCGAGACGCAGCTGTGCAAAAAAGTCAGCGTCTCCGCATCATCGAGCGCAGCGCATTCGGGGAAGAACTCCGCGAGGAGATCGATCGCGCGATCGGTCTCGCGAGTGAAAAGTTCAAGGAGATCGCGCCAGGAGGACGCGACGATTCCGCTCTCGCGGGTAAGGAACCAGGCCTCGCCTTTCGCGGTGCGGTCGGTCGGCGGCAGATAAGCGAAGGTCAGGAAATACTCGCTCTCGAAATGCGCGCCCGCAGCTTGAAACTGCGCTCGTCGTTCTTCATCGACGAGCAGCGCCGCGCCGTCCTTGAACTCGGAGAGCGGATAGTCCGCCGCGGGGATGCGATCGGCTTCCAGAAACAGCGCCCAGCCGGAGTTGAAGCGCTTCAACACATTGTTGACGCGCGCGGTGAAGCTGACGCGTTCCTCGGGGCCGGCGCTCATCTGATCAGGGCCGCGATAGCGGATCGTCCGCTGGAAACTGCCGTCCTTGTTGAGGACGATTCCGGGCGCGGCGAGCATGGCCCAGGGGAGATAGTCCGCAAGGCGTTTGGGGCGCTGCTGGTATTCCTTGAGGTTCAGCATGAAAGATACGCCTTGTGCTTTAGATGCCGGACGCCGACCTCGACGAATTTCGGGTCTTTCTTCGCCGCGTAGACGGCGACGGCGTGGCCGACCGCGAAGAGAACAAGACCGGCGATCCACATTTGGAGACCGAGACCGACCGCCGCGGCGATGGTGCCGTTGAGGATCGCGATCCCGCGCGGCGCGCCCGCCATCAGGATCGGCTCGGTCAGGCTGCGGTGAATGGGGATGTGATAACCGTCGATCATGTCATCCCTCAGATCAGCGCGCCGCCGCCAAAGGAGAAGAAGGCGAGGAAGAAGCTGGTCGCGGCGAAGGCGATCGACAGGCCGAAGACGATCTGGATGAGCCGCCGGAAACCGCCCGAATTGTCGCCGAAAGCGAGCGTGAGGCCGGTGATGATAATGATGATGACGGCGACGATGCGTGCGACTGGGCCCTCAACCGAAGCGAGGATCGACGTCAAAGGCGCCTCCCACGGCATGCCGGAGCCGGCGGCGTGTGCCGGACCTGCGAACACCAGGAAGCCAAGCGCGATCAGAGCGAGCAGGATCAGTTGGCGATGAATATTTGTGAGGCTCATATTGGAGTTCCTTCCGTGACGATGGAGAGTTCCGGGGTAGAGGCGCGAGAGAGCCGATAGCCGCTGGCGGAGAGGCCTTCGACGCGGACGATCTCTTCGACGCACCGGCCTTCGGGCCCGCGGCGGATGAAGACGACAAGATCGATCGCGTCGGCGATCAGCTGATGCGGGATTTGCGTCGTCCGTTCGCCGATCAATTGTTCAAGCCGGGTGAGCGCTGACGCCGCGGAATTTGCATGCACCGTCGCGATGCCGCCCGGATGGCCGGTGTTCCACGCTTTCAGAAGATCGAGCGCTTCCCCTCCCCTGACTTCGCCGACGATGATGCGATCAGGCCGGAGGCGCAGCGTCGAGCGAACGAGCGCTTCGAGCGACACGGTTGGCGCGGTCCGCAGCGCGACGACGTCGAACGCCATGCAGCGCAGTTCGCGCGTATCTTCGAGGATGAGAATGCGTTCCTCGCTGGCGGCGATTTCGGCGAGCAATGCGTTGGCGAGCGTTGTCTTCCCGGAAGACGCGCCGCCGGCGATGAGGATGTTCTGCCGCTTGGCGATCGCTGATTTCAAGGCGAGCGCGTCGGCCCCGCTCATGACCCCGCGTTCGACATATTCGGCCAGCGCAATGACGCGGCCCGCGGGCTTTCGAATCGCGAAGGCGGGCGCGATAGCGACCGGCGGCAAGACTCCCTCAAAGCGCTCGCCGGAGCCCGGAAGCTCCGCTGAAACGACGGGGTGCGTGCGGTCGCAGTCAAAGCCGACATGGCTCGCGACAAGGCGAATGATGCGTTCAACGTCGGCGCTGCGGAACAACACATCGTCCCGGACGCGGCCGATCCCGTGCCTCTCGATCCACAGTGCGCCGTCGGGATTGACCATGATCTCGATGACGCTGTCGTCTTCGAGCGCCGCGCCGATCACGGGGCCAAATGCGGTCTTCAGCATCGCAGCGCGGCGCAGCGCGGTTTCGTAGAGGTCGCGGGGTTCGCTCATGCGGCCGCCTCCTCGTCTTCGGCGTGATTGACGCGTTCAAGATCGATCTCAGCGAAGAGCGCGTCAGTATAGCGCGCCTTGCCGGTCAGCCTTGCGCCGACCTGGGAGATGAAATGATCGAAGCGTTTGCGCCCGACGGCCTCGGCGCCGGCGCGCGCGCTTTCGGGGATCGGGGGCGTGATGCAAAGATAATAGAGAACAAAGAGCGCCAGCGTTTCGGTTTGCGCCGTCGCGTCATCGGCGAGCCGCTCCATGGCTCTGGTCAAACTGTCGAGGCGGCGAATGAGTTTATCAAGTGCGCGCTCGTCGCGTTTTGTATCGAGGAGCTGCTTCAAGGCGGCGTCGACAACCGCGGCTTTGCTCGCAGCGCCGTCCTTCACCGCACGTGTGAGCAGCGCTTCGGCCTCCGGCGTCACATGGATATTGATGCGGGGATTGGTCATCTCAGATTCCCGGCAACAGGTTCTGCGCAACGTTGACGCGCCGCGTGCCCTCGCGGGCGAGATCTTTGAGGCGTCGCGCCGCGGCGAGATCGTCGCTGTCTTCGGCGTCGATGCGATCCGGTTCGATCGGCTGGACAGGTTTCGGTTTGACCGGATCAAGGTCGGGCGATTGCGACAGGCCGCCTTCGCTGTCCGGGGTCTCGCCTAAGACCCGCGCGAACCAGGGCTGATCGAGACGCTTGTCGGGCTTAGCCGCAATGCCGGTCCAATCGTCCAGTCTCGCCCGCGGCGCATCGGGATAGCGGCCGTCCGCCGGGGCGATCGACACCGCCGGCAGACGCCGCGACGCAAAATTCCGGTCCTCATAATATTTGAGTTTCTTCGCGCGGATCGGCGCGAGGCCGGAGATCAGCGCGATCGCTTCATCACTCGGCAATTGCATCACTTCGCCCGGCGTCAGCAGCGGGCGCGCGGTTTCCTGGCGCGACACCATGACATGGGCGAGCCAGGGCGCGAGGCGATGGCCGGCGTAATTGCGCTGGGCGCGCAGTTCCGTG
>JBGSLM010000064.1:0-17024 GCA_041740755.1 Parvularculaceae bacterium
GGCGCTGCTTTGGGGTGTCGGGGCGGCGCTTGCCGCGTCAGTTGTCATCGGGATCGGCGTCGCCTCCGTCGGCGGGGGCGAAGACCTGGTGCGCCAAATTGCAGGAATCGCAAGCCCCGTAATCGGCGCCCCGGTCAGCCTCTTTGCCGCCTACGCCCAGCTTGGCCGCAAATGCGGCGACGTGCGGCTTGTGCTGATGGCCGCCGAATAGGCCGTTTGAAATTTATCCGTATAAAGATGGTTAATTAGGACGCTGGAAAATTGACTGCGTTTATTGGTGACGAATTTTTCTACGTTAACGTGTTCATTTAAATTAACTTACTCAGTTAACTGATCATAACATATTGATCCCGCTGCGCTTCGTCTTTTTGGCGAACAACCGGCTGGAGTATTGTTCCGTACAAAGACAAAGTGCTCTCGATTTGGAGCGGCCATAGCCTTGTCAAAGGTGAGGCGGCTCTTGGGGCCTAGCGTACGGGTGCTTCCGATTTGGGGGAGCGACGTAGGAAATAAGTCTTATAGGGGCAAACTCCGAATGACTGTCAGGCGGGCGCCTTCAGCCTCGTTTGCCGCAGTCAAGCATGAACAGGGTCGCCACCATGTCGAAGTCGCTTCTGGACTTTGCAAGCCGTGATGAAGGCGCTTCGCTCATCGAATACAGCCTTCTCACCGGATTGATATCCGTGGCCATCGTTTTTGCGGTCACTGTGATCTCCGGCAACCTCGCGACCACCTGGTCGATCCTTGATCTTTCCCGCGCTCTTTTCCGTCATCATGACGCCGCTCGCGATCCGGATCTTCCGCGCGCTCGCGGACGCTGCATCGTAAGGAATAGATTATATGGTCTTCATCTCTGGCGGCATGGCTTCAATGATCCTATCGCGCGCGGGAAGAGCTGCATCTGCGGCGGTCTTTTGCGTCGCGGCGAATGGATGCGCATCGCTGAATGAGATGAACGCCGATTTTGACCGCAAGTGGGAAGATCCAAAAAGCATTCTCGCGGAGATGGACAAAACGGCGTCGTCCAAACGCGCTGCAGATTCATCCGCGTCGCAGATGGCCGCCTTCAACGCCAAGGATTGCGCGAAGAGAGCGGGTCTCCTCGATGAGAAGGCGGACGCCGCGACGCTCGCATCGCGGCAGGTGTCGGCGGGCGAATGTTTGCTTGCGTCCGGAAAGGACGATGAGGCGTCAAAGATTTTTGCGATGGCGGCAGCCGCAGACGGCGGCGCGCCTGCAAAGCAAGGCCATGGCGTCGCGCTTGTCCGCCTTGGGAAATACGAAGATGCGTCGGCAGCGCTCCAGTCGGCGACCGCTCTTGATCCTGCGCTGTGGCGGGCATGGAACGCTTACGGCGTTGCGGCGGACAATCATGGTCGCAAGGACGAAGCGGTTGCGGCATTCGAAAAGTCGGCCGAGCTGAATCCTTCAGACGGCGCCCCGCTCAACAATCTCGGCGTTTCGCTTCTGAAGTCTGAGCGCCGCCCTGAAGCGATCGCTGCATTCAAGCGTGCGCTCGAAGTTGACGGCGCGCGTGAAGCTGCTGAAGCCAATCTTCGTCTCGCTTATGCGCTGGACGGCGAATACGCAAATTCGGTGCGGGCGCTGCCAGATGACCGGCGCGCTATCGCTCTAAATAACGCCGGCGTTGCAGCGGCGACGCGCGGCGACAAGGAAGACGCGCGCCGCCTGTTCGTTCGCGCGCTTGAAGAGAGCCCGCATTTTTTACGCCAAGGCTTATACCAAACACTCTCATCTGGTTGAATGAGCGGAGCCGCGCCGGTGATCGAATCAATCGAAGATTGGCGCTCGCTCTTGTTCGCACTGCTTACTGCGGCGGCGTCGAGCGATATCCGCGCATTGAAGATTCCAAACATTGTGCCGGTTGGCGTCGCGCTTTCGGCCGCGCTTGCCCTTTTCGCCGCCAAAGCGCCGCCCGCCGATTATGCGACAGCTGCGTCGTCAGGACTTATCGCGCTCGGCGTCGGCTACGCATTCTATGCATTCAAACTGATGGGCGCTGGGGACGGCAAACTTTTCGCCGCCGGCGCGACGTGGTTTTCGACTGGGGCGCTGCTCAGCGTCGGTCTTTGGGTGTCGCTCACGGGTGTTGCGCTCGCGCTCGTCATGCTGGCCGTCCGGACGTTACGGGACATCAGTTCTCCAAATCCGGTGGGCGGCGGGCTTAAGACCGCGTTGAAGACGCCTGTGCCGTATGGCGTTGCGATCGCAATCGGCTTTATCGCAGCCGCGCAGCAGTCGATCGCGCGATGAGAGTTTTGGGGTTCAAAATGAAATTATCTCTGGCTTCCATTCTCGACAGATTTGAACAGACTGCGGCGCTTGCCCTCTTCGTGTTTCTCGTCGCGAGGGTCTGGCCGCATGATCTTTCCATAAATAACCTCGCGCCGGCGCTTGTCCTTGTGTCGGAGGGGATCATCGTCTTTTTCCTGTTGATCAGGCGCTCGTCGGCTGACATTTCTTTAAGGCCGCGAGATTGGGCGGCGGCCGTCATCGGGACTGCAGCGCCGTTGCTGGTGATGAAGACCGCTGAGCCGTCTGTGCTCGGCGCCGGCATTATCCTCATGCTGGTTGGAATGATGACGCAGCTAGCCGCCAAGCTTAGTCTTCGGCGTAGCTTCGGCATTGTTCCCGCCAACCGCGGCGTGAAGACCGCAGGCGCTTACCGCTTTGCTCGCCATCCGATGTATCTCGGCTACATGATTTCGCATGTCGGCTTCCTCCTGCTCGCGCCGACGGCCTGGAATTTTTCCGTATATCTCGTCTGTTGGGTGTGCCTGCTGCTCCGAATTGAATTCGAAGAGCGACTCCTTTCAGAAGACCCGGGATATCAGGCTTTCAAGCGCAAAGTCCGCTTCCGGCTGGTGCCCGGCGTTTACTAGGACCGACCTACTTCGCAGGAGAACCTGAAACGAACGCCACGTACGCGGCGCCAGGGAATCGAATTGCGCCCTAATCCGTCATTGAAAGAGCGAGCAGCCAAAATGGGCGCGGATGAAGGACTGCTTTACCGACGTCGATGCGCCCAATACGCTGCTGCGCATTTCCTCTTTGGAGGTTGACGCTTCGACAATCTTTACGGCTTCGCTTGCTTCGGCGCCGCTTAGCGCTGATGCAATCTTGTCCGCATAACAGTCGCTGCGATCCTCCGATGCGCCGAGCCTGCTCATGCCGGCGCTGATACGCGCAGCGCTTTCGTCATCGCGCGACGCATCCGCGACGGGCGCTATTTCCGTTGAACAGGCGGCCAGGAGCGCCATGATTGCAATCGAAGCAGAAATCGGTGACGCGGTTGATCGTTCATTCATCGCCATTCTCCTTTCCGATTAAGACACGAATCCGGGGGGCCGGGTTCGTTGAGGAGCAAAAAAAGTCCTTACACTTGATCCTGGCGAATTGACTCTCAGAGCGCCTTTAAACACGCAAGGCGCGCGGGGGGGCGCTAACGCGAGCCTCGGCGTCCACGGCTCGCAAAGGCGAGGCCGGCAAGCGCCGAAAGCAGTAACGGGGCGGCGGCGGGAATTGGCACGACCGCAAGCTCCGCATTATCGGCGTTCCCGCTCTCCAACACGCGATCGCCGAGGACCAGGGGCGGCGTAACCTGCCGCTCCTCGCGCCTTTCGGCGACGAGACAACCCATCTGGCGTTTCAACTCTGGCCCGCAAAGATCGCGCGCCCATTCTTTCACTATCAAACCGCGCGGGATGCTGCGCCGTTCTTCTGACCTTTCAAATGGATTTGATCGTTGGGAAAGCGCTTCGCTTGCTGCTGAACCCATTCCGCGAGGCTCGTCGATCCCGGATCTTTGGGCCCGCAAATCTTCCGTTCCCCAGGAGCCGGCGGTCACTAAAACTGCTGCGGAAATCATGGATAAAACGGACATTGAAAATCCCTTGTCTGGAAAATAAAATGAAACACGCTGTCAGTGAGCGCCTTCGCAGCGATCGCTTCGCTCACAGCGGCTGACGATGCGACTGGGCTCTTGTAAACCGGCTATCGAAAGCCACGGAATATACTTACGGTGTATGCCCCGCGTGCCGATCGGGCCGTGTGGCGGGGAAGCTGGCGCGTCAGTCGCACGCTGCAATTTGACGCGACGAAAGCCCGGCCTAAGCAACCAGGCCGTGCAGGGAACCAAGCCCTGAGCCGCGGTGTTAGATGTCAAAAGATAGGAATGGAAACATGCAATCGAAAAGCATTCTCGCGACCGTCGGAATCGTCGCGCTCGTCCTTGCGGCGGTCTATTTTTTCAACGAGTCGCAAAAGAGCGATGTTGAAAAACTCGGCGACAGCCTTGAAGAAGTCGGCGACGATATTGCTGATGCGGTTGACGACGCAGCAAACTAGAGCGCCGGTCGATTGGCTGATCTGCGCCGCTCGATAAGGCGCAAAATCTCTTATTCCGCCGCTCCCACCCGGCGATTTGCGGCTCTGTGCGTAGCGCTGCCGCCTTAAATTCCTGCGCTTTCCAGATGATCGCGAGACGGGCGTCTCAAGCGGCCGTAATCGCGAGCCTGGCTAATGCCGGAAGCGATTTGGTGCCGCTCTTTTTCATGATCGCCGCGCGGTGATTTTCGACAGTCCGCTGGCTTATGCCAAGGTCGGCCGCGATGTTTTTGCTCGGCTCGCCGGCAAGCACCCGCATCATGATCTCGTGCTGTCTTGGCGTCAGGCCCGACAATTGTTGCCGCGCTGCAGATTTCCTCGCGAAACCTGCATTCGCATCCTGGGATGCGGCGAACGCCGATTCTATGCTGTCGATCAGGGCGTTCCGGCTGACAGGCTTTTCAAGAAAGTCAGATGCGCCGTCCTTCATCACTTCGACGGCGATTTTGATGTCGCTCCGGCCGGTGATCATGATCACCGGCAGCTGGTCGCCTGCAGCCTGCAATTTGCGCAACAGATCGATGCCGCTTACTCCGGGCAAATAAGCGTCGATGAGCAGGCATGCCCGGCCGCCCGGCTTATATGACGCCATAAACTCTTCACACGAAGTATAGGTCTCAACACTATAGCCGGAAGCGATGAGCACCTGGCTCATGGTCTCCAGCATTTCCGAATCGTCGTCTACGACATAAACAGCGCCGCGCGCGCCGTGGCTGACATTTTCATTCGGCGGCGCAATCGCGTCTGCGGCGGTTGGAAGAAGCTGCGCAATGACGCGCGTAAGCTTCGTCGGATTGACGGGCTTGCTGAGATGGACGCATTTCTCAAGCGAAATTTCGCGCAGAGCAGCCGGGGTGATGTCGCCAGTCAGAACGATAACTGGGATTTCCGTATGCAGATTCTGTTGAAGCTTGACTGCGGTCTGAAGGCCGCTGTCGCCCTTTCCAAGGTTGTAGTCAGCGACAATCAGGTCCGGCATGATCGCCGCCGTCCGTATGCGAGACAGCGCGGCAGCGCCGTGCGGCGCCGCGAGGACGATATAACCTATGCTTGATAGGGTGAGGTTCAATAGATCGCTGACCTCAGGGTCGTCTTCAATGACCAGAATCGTGCCGGTCCTTGCTGCGTCAGTTCGCGGAGCTTCTTTTGGCGCGATTGCCGCCGGCATATCGACGGCTGGCGCACCCGCGACTTCAAATTCGATTGAGAAGGTCGAACCCCTATCCGGCGCCGATCTCACTTCAACTTTGTGGTTCAGCAACTTTGCGACGCGCCGAACAATCGCCAGACCAAGGCCAAGGCCTGGGCCGCGTCCATCGATTCGGTTTTCAAGCTGGACATGCTCATCGAAAATTGCGCCCAGATCCTCGTCGGCGATCCCTATTCCGGTGTCGCAAACGACGATGCGAAGCTTTCCTTTATGGCGCCGGCATCCAAGTAAAATGCCGCCCGATTCGGTGTATTTGAGCGCATTTGAAATGAGGTTTCGCAACGCCTGCTCGAGAAGATGCGTATCGCTGTAAATGCGAGCCCGGGACGGCGCGACGCGCAATGAAAGCCCAAGCGCTTCGGCCTGCACGTCAAATTCGTCCTTCATCCGAAGGAGAAGGTCGCCGACGATGATTTCCTCGAATTCCGGCTGAACGACGCCGGCTTCGATATGATTGAGGTCGAGCAGCGTATTCAGCATGTTCGACATGCCGGCGAGTGACTTTTCAAATCGAACCAGAAGCTCTTTGGTCGACGGCTTCGTCACCTCGTTCGAAATCAATCCAAGCAGGAGCGAAAGCGTTTGCAGCGGTTGGCGCAGATCGTGACTGGCGGCGGCCAGGAATCGAGATTTTGCGATGCTGGCGAGATCGGCTTCACGCTTTGCAACAGCGAGAAGGTCCGCGATGCGCTTGCGCTCGGTGATATCCGCGTAGGTGAGCACGACGCCGCCGATGGCTTTTTCTCCACGCTCGTGCGTGCGATATGGCAGCAAGCGGCGTACGTAGAATTTATCATTCGCGGTGTGGATTTCTCGACTGATCGCGCCCTGCTTTGCGAAAACGGACGTTGCATCCGCAAAGAGGTTGGGATCGGGCGCGAGCGCGCTGAGATCGGAAATCGGCCGGCCGATATCGCCGGGGATGACGTTGAATATCAATCTTGTTGCAGGCGTAAAGAACCGGATGTTGAGCTTTGCATCGAGAAACAGAGTGGCGACGTCCGTGCTGACGAGAACGTTTTCCAGATCATTCAATGTCGTGCGCTGAAGATCGAGCGATTCATGAAGCTGGGTATTCAGGGCGGTCAATTCTTCATTAAGGGATTGAAGTTCTTCTTTCGATGTCAGCAACTCCTCATTGGTAGACTGGAACTCTTCGTTGACCGACAGAGCCTCTTGATTGATCGCCTTTTGCTCTTCGCTCGATATTTCAAGATTTCTGATCGCACCGAGCAGTTCGGTGCGCGTCTGTTCGATTTCCATCTCGAGTTCGACGACGCGCGAGGCGTCCTGTGGCGGCGCCTTTCCGCCGCTCTTTGCGCCCATTCCGGCCTCTTCAATGAAGCAGATCAGGATGAGTTCAGATCCTTCATGCGCAAACGGATGCGCTTCGAGACGATAGGAACCGGAATTGGCGCTTGCCGCCGCCTTTGCGCCAGGCATTGCGACGCGCGTATTTTCTTCGCAGACTTTGTGAACAATCGCGCGCAATTTTGTACGCAAGTCCGGCGGCGCCATCGACAACAGATCTTTCGTCGGTTGTCCGGGAGCAATACGCAGAAAGCGCGCAATCGGACCGACAAAATAGAGGCATTCGAACTGCCGGTCTATCAAGACCGCAGCTGGTGAATAGGTCTCGCTGATGATCCGCTCGCAGATTTCAGCGATGACGCGCTCGTGCAAAGCGCGAGGCGCAGTTCCGATCGGCGTCAGTGCTTTGCCCCTATCATTCGTCGCGGCGACGTAGCCGATGGCAGTTGGCCGGCCGCGGCCGGTCTTGCGGAAAATGCGCTCCGGCTTGGAGATCGCGTCAAAGCGCCCGGCAGACGGATTTAGCGTTTCCGACGTGCCAAGCATGAGAATGCCGCCCGTTTTCAGAGCGAAATTGAACAGCGAAAACACTTTCGTCTGCGCTTCGGGACTGAGATAAATCAACAAATTCCGGCAGGAAATCATATCGAGACGCGAAAACGGCGGATCGGAAAGAACGTCTTGCACCGTGAAGACGACCGAAGCGCGAAGATCGTGCGATATCCGGTATCCGCTGTCTTCCTTGGTGAAAAACCGGTTGAGCCGCTCTTCCGGCACATCTGCGGAAATTGTTTCCGGATAGAAACCCTCTCTGGCGCGCGCGACCGCGTCCGGATCTACATCGGAGGCGAAAATCTGCAGTTTGATATTTTCGCCGCTCGCCTCGATCTTCTCCCGGAAAATAATCGCAAGGGAATAGGCTTCCTCGCCTGTGCTGCATCCGGCTACCCAGATCCGCATCGATTGATCGCCCGACGCCCCTTTTATCAGTTCCGGCGCCGTATTTTCAGAAAGAAAATCAAAGACCTTTGGGTCCCTGAAGAAGCTGGTGACATTGATCAGCATTTCTGCCGCGAGCAGTTCCAGCTCCTTGCTGTCGTTGCGAAGCATCTCGAGATATCGATCGATATCGCCGGGTCCGAGCGAAAGCATCGCCATCCTGCGCTCAAGACGGCGTTGCAGCGTTCCCTTTTTGTAAAGGGTGAAATCATGCGCCGTCCTTGTCCGGAGCAATTCGATGAGCGCGGGCGGAATCTCCGGCGCCGGTTCTTCTTTCGCCTGAATTTCTGCGGCGGGCGCCGAAGCGAGATGCTGATTGCGGTGAATAAGCGCTTCGGGAATTTTCGCGACTGGCAGGACGAGATCAACAGCGCCGGTCAAGATTGCGCTTCGCGGCATTCCGTCGAAGGCCGCTTCTTCAGGATCTTGCGCAATAACAAATCCGCCCTTCTCCTTGATCGCCTTCAGGCCGAGGCTGCCGTCAGAACCGGTGCCGGAAAGGATGACGCATATAGCGCGCGCGCCGCAGTCCTCAGCCATGGACTGGAGCAGAAAATCAAACGGCAGCCTTGCGCCGTGGCGGGGTTTGGGGCTCGAAAGGTGCAACGCGCCGCCGCTCGCCGTAAGATATGATCCTGGCGGAATGATATAGAAGCAGTCGGCCTCTATCAGCATTCCGTCTGTCGCTTGCCGCACCGTCAGCGTCGTATGTGCTGCAAGCAGATCAACCATCATGCTTTCGTGGGTCGGATCGAGATGCTGAACGAGAATGAACGCCATGCCGGCGCCGACTGGCAATTCGGCGATCAGTTTTCGACTGGCGTCGAGGCCGCCCGCCGAGGCGCCGATGCCGACGACCACAATGCTGCGCACCGTCTTGTGCTCGCTATCGGAAGAGCGCGCCGCCGGGCGCCGCCGGCCATTTGATCGCTGACTGTTCTTTGACGGCCCGGTCGGGCCTGCTTTATTCACTCGGTGTTCCTGGATCCCCGCCATTTGTTCGGCGGCCGCTGGCGACATAGCACATTTTCATGCGGAACGCGATTTTTCGCAGCGGCCGGGCGCCGCCCAATCCATGCGGAATATTGAGTAGTTTCCGAGGCTCTTCCTGCGCCGTCGCCCGGTATAATGTTAAGGCGGCTGAAGCGTGTTGCGTTTGTTTCAGTCCCGCCAACCTGCAGTGCTCTCCAGTTCAGGTTCGGCTCGATCGGGAACCAGCGGTCACTGCCGCCCCGCAACACCGCGGTTCTCGCAGGCAAGGACTTCGGGACGCCTCCTTGGGGGAGGTTCCGCAGACTATCCCGTGACTGGCTGCTCGCCGCTCCGTGCTGCGCAGAGTGGCCAGTCACGGGATGTTACGCGTGCGTCAAAAACGGCGATGGGCCCCAATTTATGATCGCAGCTGTCAACGATAATGACCGGCGCAGTTTCGCTAAAGCACGCCCGGCGGCGGATGAATCGGCATCGTCAGCACACAGCGCCGCCGCCATCCACTTAGAGTCGCCCAAACATACGACTGAAATCAGCCTTTGCAGACAGATCGACAATTGGGTCAACGAAGGCGGTTCTGATGGAGAGGCTCGGGGATTTTCCGGTTGAAAGATTGCAAGACGTCAGCGCGGCGACAGCGACAGCGTCGCGCGAGGCGGATTGGTCGCGTCAGTCAAACTTATCGGTGAGACGTCAAAGCCGCTGTCCCATGAAAATATGCACGGGACAGCGGCCTGTATGGCGGCGGCGTTGCATGAAGGGCGGGGGGCGAGACATGCAACGACAAAGTTCGCCAATGCGGTGGGCGCCGCAGATAAAAACCTATGAAGTTCCGGAGCGCGAAGAAAGTCTCGGAAACTACTCAATTATCGTCCGTGTGCCGACCGTGGATGAATTTTGGTTTAAGAAACGGCGCAGCTATTGAGTGCGACGGCAGGCAACGTAAAATGAAGCCGCCCACTGGCCGCTAGGTAGACTCCGAGCCTCTCCGAGACCTGCGGCGCGCGTTACTAAGAGACCGAAGGCAAGCGGCTTTTCGCCGGCTCAGCTCTTCCCGGACGATTGCACGCGCGTCCGGAACGTCGCCGCCGACTTCGGACGACAATTCAATGAGGACCATATGAACCAGAATCTTGATCCAGCCGAACTGAACAACTGCCTTCCAGGGCTATTTCGCTACGCAAACTCCTTGACCCGCAACGGCGATCAAGCGCTCGATCTTGTCCAGGACAGCGTCGAGCGAGCTTTGAGCAAGGCCGCGCTCTTTGATGGCGTGAATTTGCGCGCATGGTTGTCGACGATATGCCGCCGGGTCTTTTTGAACGACATCAGAAAGCGTAAATCTCAAGGCGTAAATCTCATACTGGACGACGGCCACCCCCAATGGGGCGCGGTGGACGCCGATCAGGAAATCAAGCTTCATTATAAATCGGTCATTTCTGCGCTCGATCGACTTTCCCCGAATGATCAGGACGTCATCTCGCTGATCGCATTCGACGGACTAAGGTATGGCGAGGCCGCCGAACGGCTGAACGTTCCGACTGGAACTGTCCGGTCTCGTCTCTCCCGCGCCCGCATGAGGCTTCTCGACGCTGTCGAAAGCAACAGCATGGGCGAGGAAGAAAATCCGACTGGCGGGCGCGCCGAGAATGTCGCTCGACACGCCAGCTGAGGCGATTGCGTCGAGCTTATGCGCGCCGGACGAGCCGGACCACAAACAAAAGCAGGACCGCGCCGATGGTTGCGCCGAATACGGATCCGAGAATTCCTGATCCGCTCGAAATGCCTAGCGAGCCGAACAACCAGCCGCCGACGAAAGCGCCGAGAATGCCGACAATGATATTGCCGAAAAGGCCGAAGCCGTAACCCTTCACGATGACTCCGGCTAGCCAGCCGGCTATTGCGCCGATCAGTAGCCAAATCAGAAAACTCTCAAGCGTCATGATGATGTCTTTCTGTTAATTGATGCACTCATAACGCCCCGCCTGCAGATTGGTTCCTCACAGTTCCTGGGAAGTATGGAACGATTGGCGCGGCGACGCGTTCAAGAGGTGAAGCAACAAGAGACGCAAAGACGCGTCGAGGAAAATTAAGATGCAATATACTCCAATCGACAAACTGGGCGGCGATTTGAACAGCCATGAGAGCGACAACGCAGGATTGGCGGAGCGCGTCGACCGGCTGGTTCATGACGTCGGAAGCGCCGCGCTTGAGAATGGCAGATCGGCTCTCCACGATCTCCAGAACAAAACGGATGAAGTGACAAAGGACGTCGCGGCTCTTTATACAGACGGCGCCGCAATCCTCCGGAAGAGAGTCGCAAGCCAGCCGATCGCGGCAATCACGATCGCGATGGCAGCCGGCGCATTCCTCGCCGGCTTGATGTTACGGAAGTAAGCATGTCGCGGCCGTTAGAGGCAGCCATCATGAAACATGTCGGCGCGCCAGCGTTAACAGCTGCGTTCGCCGGCATCTTGCTTGGCGGAATAGGCGTCTCCGGCGCCGCGTTCCTGGGCTTTGGCATTCAGGTTGAGCTGGCGCGATGGATGAGCGATGGCGTCGCCGCGATCCTCGCGGGCGTGTTGCTCATCGCAGCGCCGATCGCGCTCATTATCGCACGTACGGCTCCGGTCAAAGCCGAACTTGTTTCACAAGATCTCCCCCGGCTTAAACCAGAAACCGCCAGCTCGCTTCTCACCTCCAATCTAAGCCAGTTGGCAAGAACTGCGTTCATCGGCATGTCGGCGCGCCGTCCGATCGCGATGCTGGCGATAGCGACCGCCTTTGGCGCCGCATTGCTGATCATGTCAGAAACCGAGAAGGAAGTGCGGCCGGCAAATGGACGCGGGTCAGTCTGAGATCCCAGACGGCTTTCAGCGGCCTTTCATCATGGCGAATGTACCGATTCTTGGAAAAGTCCTGGCGTTCGAGACGAGCGCGCGAACGGCGTTGAATACGCAAGCGCGCACAGTCGCGATCTCGCTCGCTGTTATCGCGACCATTTGCGCCGCTGCAGCGGCGATCGCCGCCAAGGCCGTGCTTGTGCCGACGCTCCTGGCGGCGCTGCTTGCTCTTGCATTGACGCCCGTCACGACCCTGCTTGAGCGATTTCGCATTCCGTCCGGCATCGCGGCGACGTTCGCAGTGCTGACGACGTCGGCGGCGATTGCGGCGATCAGTGTCGTAACGATTCCGAAATTTGTCGCCCTTGCGGATCAGCTGCCTGATCTGATCGAGTCCCTCAGCAGTAAAATTCGCCCCTTCATCGTCAGCTTTCGCGAGGTCGGCGACGCTTCGCAAGCGATTGGCGCGCTGGTCGACGCCCGCTCGGATGACGCTGACGTGCAGACCGTTCAGATTGCGGGCCAATCAGCTGTCAAAACGCTGTTAGAGCTGGTGCCTGGTGTCGTCGCCCAATTCTTTTATGTGGTTCTTTTGTCAATCTTCATCCTGTCGGAGAAGCAGAAATATCGGCAGAAAATGATCACAGCTCACAAGTCGCTGCAGATGCGGTTGCGATTTGCCCGAATGATTCGTGATATCGGCAAGAAGGTCTCAGGCTATTTCTTCGTTATCACTCTCCTCAATATCATCGACGGAGCGGCTACCGCAGCAGCGTTTTATTTTCTGGGGCTGCCAGACCCTATACTTTGGGGCGTCGCGTTCGGCGTCGCTAATTTCGTTCCCGTAATCGGCGCGACCTCAGTAATCCTTGCTTCCGCGCTGGTCGGAATCGCGACGCAAGATAGTCTGTTCCTCGCACTTTCCGGTCCGGCTGCGATGGCGGCGATCAACGCTGCGGAAGCCAATGTGATTCAGCCGCTTCTCCTGTCGCGCCGCATGGTCGTAAATCCCGTGGCGCTCCTTATATCTTTCGCGTTCTTCACCTGGATGTGGGGCGCCGCCGCCACGGTGCTCGCGGTTCCAATTGTCGTGTGTTTTGCCGTCATCGCGAAGTACACGCCTGGTTTGCGTCCATTGGCCGTGCTGCTCACTAACGAAGAGCCGGTTCGGGGCGGTTTGGCGAAGCTTCTCAACGCCGATCGAAAACGTCGAATTAACGGAACGATCGCTGCGCCTTCGCGTTTATGAAAGTGAGCGGCGGAGCTGCGATGTAGGTCGTGCGCGCCGGCTCGATAACCTCAGACAGATGGAGAATTTATGAACTGGGATCAAGCAGCAGGCGACTGGAAAAATATGTCCGGCAAAGTCAAAGAGCAGTGGGGAAAACTCACTGACGATGACCTCGTGAAAGCGGCGGGCAAGCGCGATCAACTCCTTGGCGTTGTCCAGTCGCGCTACGGCATTGCGCGCGAAGAAGCGGAAAAGCAGCTGAAGAAATTTGAAGAATCAACGCTGGCGAATTAGTCCTGCGAAATTGTGCGAAGGCGCGTTGCGCTACGGGCGCCCTGTCCGATCGGCGCGCCTTCGCGTTTTCGCTCTGCGGCTGAAATAGATCCCATTGGCGCTCGACCCTCCGCAGCGGTCGGACGGACAGGGCGTCGCCGATATCAGCAGCGGCGTTGTGGCGCCTGCGACGTATCGGCTGCGGAACCAATCCACATCGCATTTGTTCTTTCTATGAGACGGAAATGTTTGCCGGAGATTTCGGCGGAAAGAGTAGTGTTATGAAAAACTCCCTGTACAGAATGTCGCGGAGGCTGCAACTCGCCGGCGCCGCCAGCATGCTTGCGATCATGTCAGCAAGCTGCGCGAGCTACGCCGATTATGATCGCTCCGGATATCGGGATTCTGATGACCGGTACGCCTCCGTTTATGACCGGCAGGAAGATCGCACCGGCTATCATGCTTCTGGCTCCAGCGGGATAGAAGCGGCGCGCGACGCGCACAGGCGGTATTCCGATTATCGGGCAGAGCAGTTCGATGGCGATTGCGAGCGCCGCGTCACCATAAGATACGGCGAGACGCTTTCCGATCTGGCGGAATATTGCGACGTTTCCGTCGACTCGATTCTTTACGCCAATCCGGGGACAGGAAACACGCGCAACATATCTGTTGGCGATCAATTCTACATTCCGGCCGAACACGCTGAAATTTACAAGGACGATCGCAGCCATGATCGGCGCAACTTTTCGAACTATCGTAACAGCGATTCGCGTTATGAACGCAGCGACGGCGATCGCGACTATCATATCGTCCGGCGAGGCGACACGCTTGCGGACATCGCCGCGCGTTACGACGTATCGCTCGCGGACGTCGTCAGTTTGAACCGTGACGTTCGCCCGCGTGATCTTGAGATCGGCGACAGGATTTATCTCCCCGATTACTCCCGGTTCGATCAAACGCGTCGCGGAGCCGACAGGGAAGTATCGCTCAGCCATCGCCGGCCGGCGGTCTCGTTCTCGCCCGATCGCGGCCCAAGGAACGGCGAGATCACCCTCATCGGAGACAATTTCTCAGGCGGCGAACAGGTCGCCGTCCTCTACGGAGACAGCCGGGAAAGACTGTCACGCATCCGGACAATCGAAGCCGACCGGCACGGCAAAATAAACGAAGTCATCCGATTGCCCGACGCTTATGAAAGCAAAGAAGCATATTTCGCCATGCAACGCGGCAATGACACCTATTTCAGCGATAGAGCGTATGCCGTTGATTATGACGGGATTGGAAGCCGCAATATTTCAAACAATGGATATGGAAGCGGCCCGGGCCTGTTGCAACGACCGGACGCATCGTCATCTTCCGCAGTTCTGCGGGCGCTAGAAAGCGAAATTTACCGGGACGACACCGTAAGTCTTTCCGCAAACGGATTTCCGCCCAATACGCCTGTCGCAATTTATGGCGGCCCAAACAGGAATACTTTAACGAAGATCTCCGAGATCAGGACCGGTCCGTCCGGTCTCTTCCAGACAGATGTGCAGGTGCCGGATAATGTTGACGGCGAGCACGTTTTGTTCGTCGCAGCAGTTGAAGACGGCGCACGCACCGTATTCACCGAGCGAGTGCGTGTCCGCTCCGATGACCGTGATCCGCATGATCGAGGCCGGAATTCAAGCGGCGTCTCTGTCATTTATCCAGACGATTCGGATTACGGCCACGGGCTCGCATCGGGCGGCTCGAAGACGCTGAGCCGCGGCGTCGAAGGAAGTAATTATAATGGACGAGGGTTCCTCTCGCGTTTCCAACGGCGCGGCGCGTCGGATGCAATTGACATCAATACCGGCAGTCAGGGCGCTATCTCCGGCGTGCTCACCAACGAGGGAAAGCGGTGCCCGACGCTTCGCGATGATGCGGGAAATATCTTCTCGCTTCTCGGCGATCTTCGCGGCTACGGCGACGGCGACCGTGTGCTGATACGCGGCTCCGCCGCGGCTGATAAGCGCATCTGCAACCAGTCCGAGACGATTCAGATATTCGCGATTGAATCGGCGCCCTGGTGAAGCGGTAGTTTCGGAGAACAATTCCGGGGTCGATCGTCAGATCAGATCGATCCCGCAGGTTAGAAATAGGCGCGGGCGATGCTGCGTAATTTCCGATTCTGCCGCGAGCGCCGCGTCCTGTGCATGATGGAATTGCGGTTGAGATTGTTGAAACAACGCGAATGGAAACGGAAGCTGAATATGTTGTCCTTTTTGATTTTACTTGCTGGCGCGGCGATGTCCGCCCTGGCGGTTCATCAGATCAATGAGACGCGAAAAGTTCTGTTCGCTCCCAAACTTCCGCCAGTCCCGTTCACGATATTCTGGTCGCTCGTTCATTGAACATGACAGGGTGAACATGACAGGGCGGCCGCGCCCTTTGTGCGAGGCGCCGCCCCGCCGCTTAATCGTCGAGCCTACGGCCGGCCGCGACCATAGCTTCTGAATTCGCCGTTCTCCCACCATGTGTCGCCGGTTTTTGGGTCCGTGTAGTAGGACCTCTTCGCAATGCTGTCGTAGCGGCTGTCGCCGCTATCGCGCGCCCGGCCAAAGCAATCATCCGCTCTAGCGCAGCCGACAATTGCGCCTCCAACGACGCCGACGCCGGCGCCGATGAGAGCGCCTTTGCCGGGTGATCCTGCAATAACTTCACCGGCGATTGCGCCGGCTGCAGCGCCGGCAGCGGCTCCGTAAATCGCATTTCGCTCCGCCGTGCCTGACGACGTGCACGCGCTTGACAGCAAAACGCCGCTAAGCGTCATCATCAATGCCGCTTTCATAAAAACCTTCCTGACTATGTTTCCGCTAAAGGTCGGATCGACCCGCGTAACAACTTAAACATTTGCGCGGTGGTTTCGTTCCTTGGGCCCAATGACAGGCGCCTTCATATCGGCGGGACGCGACTTAAAACCAATCGCGTTCTGGAAACGCAAAAACTGCGCGCGGCGCATTTGCGCCGGCGGCAGTTTAGCCGATCGAGAAAGATGATGCGCGACAATCAAAAGCGCGCAGAGGACGCCTCCGCGGCTGGTCAGCGAACGCTATTCGTCTTCAATCGAGTCATCAATCGTTTCCCCGGCGTCTTCGACATCCCGGCCAACGCCCTTGATGGTCTCGCAGGAAGCAAGAAAAAAGCACGAAATCAAAATCACATGAAGAATGCGCATAAAACTCTCCGGCCCTGACGGCGCTTTCGCCGCAGTAACGATTGAGAACACCGGGCGGCCCGGGCGGTTCCCCAACGCGCGCGGGCGTCGATGCGGCCGGATCCATGTAGAAATTACCCGTGCCGCCCTGTTTCGGGGAAACAAAAGGGCCCGCTTTTTGCCGACCAAGGATGCTAAGCGCTTTCATTCTCGCCGGTTGCCAGCGTTGAAGACGGCGTGGCGTCCTCGGCGCCGATGTTGAGATCGCAAGATGGGGCCGGCATAGGGTTGTCCGTTCGTCGCCCATTTTTAGCGCTTCATCGATTTCTAATTGCTCCCGCATCCTTCGGTGACGGACACATTGCGCTCGTCTCACTTGGCGCCAGGCGCGGCCTTTCTGGCGTTGCGCCGCGATGCGGAGTGAAATCGATGAACGGACATACGACGCGCAGGGCGCTGCTGGCGCACGCTGCGGCACTTGGCGCAGCACTCGCATTTGGTCCGGGCGGCGCCCATGCAGCAGCCACTCTTCGCTCGGAAAGGCGTGACCTCTACCCTCAGGGCGTCGCCTCGGGCGATCCC
>JBGSLM010000065.1:0-7272 GCA_041740755.1 Parvularculaceae bacterium
GGCGCCGCCGATCCGCGCGAGCCCGACGGCGCCGCCGCCGCTTATTGAACGGCGGCGTCTTTCGGTTTCGCCGGCAACGACAGTTCGAACGTCGCGCCGTTCTCGTCATTCTTGGCGAGTTTCAGATCGCCGCCATGGGCGCGCGCGATTTCATAGGCGATGGCGACGCCAAGGCCCGATCCGCCGGGCTTGAACGATCCCTTGAAGGGTTCAAAAAGATGGGCCCGCGCCTGTTCTGGGACGCCGGGGCCGTTGTCTTCGACGCAGATGACGAGAAGGTCTGCGTCCGTGCGCGCGCTAACCCGCACTTCTCCCCCGTTTTGCGCAATCTCGCCTTCCTGCGGTTCCGGTCCCGCCAGCGCATCGACCGCGTTACGGACCAAATTAAAGAGAGCGCGATAGAGTTGCGTCGGATCAGCGTTCGCCGTGACGTCTTCGCCAATGTCATTCTTCATTTCGACGGCGATCGCCGCCGTGTCGTCGTAAACGTCGTCGACGAGCTTTGCGACAGCGACAGCTTCGATCTTCAAGGCGCCAGGTTCCATGCGCGCATAGCTCAGCGTGTCGCGGGAGAGCGCGATCGCGCGATTGAGCGAAGAAATAAGTCGCGGCGCCAATTTTCGCACGCGCGGGTCTTCGCTTTTAGCGAGCCGGTCAGACATCAGCTGCGCCGACGCCAGAATATTCCTGAGGTCGTGGCTGATTTTTGAAATGCCGGCGCCGAGCGCTGCAAGCCTGCGCCGTTCCTTCAACAGGATTTGCGTTCTGTTCTCAAGCGAGGCGAGACTGCGTTCGGCGACCCCGATTTCATCATGACGCGCGCTTGCGGCGTGGATTGCCGTTTCATCTTCGGGATTTTGCTCGAACACTGTCATGTTGCGCGTCAGCCTGCGCACCGGCCGCACAATCATCTGGTCGAGCGACCAGTATACGAGCGCAGCGGTGAGGCTTGAAATGATCAGCGACAAGAACAGCACATTGCGCGCGTATTCGAGGAGGTCGGCGCGCAGGGCCGCTTGTGAGACGAACATGTCTACATAGCCGCCAGAGGCGTATTTGGCTTTTCCTGCGACGCGGATCGAATGGTCGCCGCTCGAGAAGATGGTGGCCCAGGCGTCCGAGACCTGTTGTTGCGGCATATCGTAACTGAGATTGACGAAACGCATGACCTGCGCCTGCGCTGCGGTCAGCTTCGGCGTCATGATCAGGACGCGCGCGCCCTCGCGATCGAGCGTAACGCCGAGGATGTTCGCTGTCGCAAAGAGTTGTTCCGCGATATCGGGCGCGATCATTTCGCCGCCGGGGGCGTCGAGCGCAAGGCCGACCAGATAGGCCGCTTCAAGCCGCGCGTTCAGCCAGTCGATGCGCTGTTTGGCGATCGAGGGTATAAGCACGACGATTTCGGCGATGAAGACGAACACAATCGTCAGCGCCAATAGTTTTGACGAGAGCGAGCGCCTGAATTTCCCGGCGATTGTTTTTTTGTCAGCCATTGCCGGTATCCCGTCCGCCGACCCTAGTCGAAAGTTGAAAGCAGCCTGATCAGGCTGCGCGTTCGCGGCGAGAACAGCGCCGGCGTATAATAGGAACCTGCGGCGCGTTTGGAAATCTCGCTGCGCGTCGGGTAGGCTGCAATCATGTTCGTGAAGGCGCGGATTTTCAGTCCGTTGGCGATCGCGAACGCCCAGAGGGAAATAAGGTCGCCCGCGCCCGCGCCGACGATCGTCGCGCCGATGATCCGGCCATTGCCGCCGATGATCGCCTTGATGAAGCCTTCGGTGTCGCGTTCGGCCTGCGCGCGATCATTGTCCTTCAACGACCATCGAGCGACGGTGAATTTCCCACCTGCTTTCAGCGCCTCGATTTCGTTGAGACCGACGCTCGCGACTTCAGGGTCCGTATAGGTGACGCGCGGCGCGAGCGCGTCGCGACGCTTTGCGGGCGCCTTGAACAGAATGTTGCGCACAAGCGTCGATGCGTGATCGCCTGCGACATGCGTGAATTGCAGTCCGCCGGCGGCGTCGCCGATAGCATAGACGCGCTTGTTCGTGGTTCTAAGGCGCGCGTCGAGCTTGATCTTTCCGCCGTCCAATTCGATTCCCGCCTTGTCGAGGCCGAGCGCCGAAAAGTCGGATTTGCGCCCGACGGCGACGAGCAGATGAGAGCCATTGAGCGTCTCGCCGGTATCGAGCGCCAGACTGATGACGCCGCCTAATTGCGCGGCGCGCACGGCTTTGGCCTTTTCGCGTATTGCGACGCCTTCCTTCTTCAGGCGGCTGCGCACGATATCCGCCGCTTCCGAGTCGTCGCGATTAAGGATCGTGTCCGCCTCGACAATCGTCACTTTCGCGCCGAGACGCCGATGCGCCTGCGCAAGTTCGACGCCGATCGGACCGCCGCCGATAACGACCAGATGATCGGGCAGCACGCGGTTTTCAAATATCGATTCATTGGTGAGGTATGAAACGCCGTCAAGGCCCGGAATCGGCGGAACGAAAGGAGACGATCCGGTCGCGATGACAAAATGCTTTGCGGAGATTTCGGCGTCGCCCGCTCTTACCGTCCGCGGGCCGATGAATTCGCCGTGCGCGCGTATGACGGTGACGCCGAGCCCTTCGAATCGCTCCTGGCTGTCATGGGGCGCAATGGCGGCGATGACGGAATGAACGTGTTCCATCACGGCGGCGAAATCGACATCCGGCCCGGCGCATTTGACGCCGAAACCCGGCGCGTCGCGCATCGACTGCGCGCTGGCGGCGGCCGCGATCAGCGCTTTTGACGGCACGCATCCGAAATTGAGGCAGTCGCCTCCCATTTCGCCTTTTTCGACGAGGACGACTTTGCGCCCAAGCTGCGCGGCGCCGGCGGCGACTGAAAGTCCGCCCGAACCTGCGCCGATGATGCAAAGATCGGCGTCAATCTTGTGCGGCATCGCCTACAGCCCCCGTCTTTTTCTGAAAACGCTTCAGCGCGATCGGCAAAAGCGAGAGAAGGATGAGCCCGGCGATCGGGATCAGCGTTTCCGGCTGAAAGAGGATGCCGGTCAGCGACACGTTTTCGCCTGCGTCGAACGCGGCGCCCGCTGCATTGCCGATGCTGGCGTAGACGAACGAGCCCGGAATGATGCCGATCGACGTGCCGATCAGAAAATTCCGCAGGGAGACGCCAAGAAGGCCTGCGGCGATATTGACGGCCCAGAATGGAAAAACCGGCGCGAGGCGCAGAACAAACATGTAGCTCAGCTCATTTTCGCGAAACCCTTTTTCCATTTGCGACAATGATCCTGACACCCGGCCTTTCAGCGCGTCGCCGAGCGCGCTTTTCGCCGCGATAAAAATGATCGTTGCGCCGATTGTCGCGGCGATGACGATTGCGGGCACGCCGATGGCGAGGCCGAACATGAACCCGCCGAACACGGTCAATATCGACGCGCCCGGAAACGAGATCGCGACAGCGCCGGCGTAGACAAGCATGAAGATCGCAAGCGCCCGCGCCGGAGAGGCGTCGACCCAGGCGTTCAGCGCCTCACGATTGTCGCGCAGCGCGTCGAGCGAAAAAAATCGGTCGAAGTCGAGCGCGAAGAAAGCGGCAAGGGCGGCAATGATAAGGACGACCGGCAAAAATCGGGCGAACGCGGCCGTCCTTGCGGTTTTTGCGGTCATCGCGGGGTTAATCCTCCAAAGGCGTCCGGGCGGGCATCAGGGGGTATCAGGATGCGATTCGAGGAGCATTTGACGTTTGGGCGCCGCCTGGTCACAAATCGGGGAAAAGCGGCTCCAAACCGGCCTTGGCCACGCTTGACGCCTCCGCCCCCCTCGTCTAATAGCCCGGCCTCCCGGCGGGCTAGGGCCCGGCGCCAGAATTCCACGATATTCGACCCAAGAGACCCGACCATGAAACGGACCTATCAACCGAGCAAGCTTGTCCGCAAGCGCCGTCACGGTTTTCGCTCCCGCCTCGCGACCAAGAATGGCCGCAAGGTTCTTGCGCGCCGCCGTTCCAAAGGCCGCAAGCGGCTTTCGGCCTAAGGGCTGTGGAAAATCCGGGAAGCCGGCCGATGGCCGCCCCGAAAGCTTTTGAAACCATCAAAAAGCGGGCGGATTTTGTCGCCGCCCAGGCTGGCGAGAGGGCGGGAACGCCCTCTTTTCTTTTGGTTCGCGGCAAGAAGCCGAATGGCTCGGGCAGAATGCGGGTCGGCTTCACGGTCACGAAGAAAGTCGGCAAAGCAGTCCTGCGCAACCGCATCCGGCGCCGGCTCCGCGAGGCTGCACGGCAGATATTCAAGGAAATGGGCGAGTGCGGATACGACTATGTCCTGATCGCGCGTCCCGCCGCCGAGACGCGCGAATTCGCCTTGTTGCTTGACGATATGAAGCGCGGCCTTTTAAGGCTGGCCGCCCTTCCTAAATAGTCCCAATCCGCATCGCTGCCGGGAAAGTCCTCATGGATCGCAATACGCTTCTTTTCATCGTCTTGACCGCCTGCGTGCTGATCGGCTGGGACGCGCTTGTCATCGCGCCGCAGCGGCAAGCCATGCGCGAACAGCAAAGGGTCGAACTTGAAGCGCGCGAAACCGCACAGCCGAACCTCACCGGCGATCTTGCGGTCGCCGCCGAAAAAACCCTCACAGTCGAAGAATCGCTCGCGAAGGCGCCCGGCCGCGTCGCCATCGACACGCCGAGCCTTACAGGGTCGATCAACCTTGCAGGCGCCCGCATCGACGATTTGTCGCTCAAGAACTATCGCGAGACGCTCGATCCAAAGAGCGCGATGATCCGGCTTCTGACGCCGCGCGAGGCCGAACACGGCCATTATGTCGAGCAGGGATTTGTCGCCTCCGCAGGCGGCGAAAACAAGTTGACGGAAGCGATCGCGTGGACCGCGCCTCCCGGCGCCAGACTGACGCCTGCGTCGCCGGTGACATTGACCGCGCAACTTGGCACTCTGGTGTTCGAGAAGACCTATTCCGTCGACGACATATTCATGTTCACGGTGAAGCAGTCCGTGCGCAATGAAGGCCAGGAGCCCGCCAAAGTGACGCCCTATGGGCTCGTCGTTCAGCGGGGCATTCCGGTCGACGCCGGAAAATACATGATCCTGCATGAAGGTCCGGTCGCCGTCGTCGGAACACAGCTCCTTGAGCGAAAATACAAGAAAGCCGTGACCCGCGTCGATGAAGCAGAGGGCGACGAAGGCTGGGTCGGCATCACCAACAAATACTGGCTCGCCGCCGCAGCGCCGCCGCAGAACGAACCGTTCAAGGTGACGCTAAAGAATGTCGGGACCGAGACAGCGCCGATTTTCCGGGCGAATTATACGCTCGGCGAAAGGACGATCGCGCCGGGGCAATCGACCGAGCTGACATCGCATATATTCAGCGGCGCGAAGGACGTCGATATTCTGAGATCTTATGAACAGCCGCTCGACAAGGGCGGTCTTGGCATCAAAGACCTCGATAAGGCTGTCGACTGGGGCAATTTCTTTTTCCTCACGCGTCCGATCTTCTGGCTGCTCGACTTTTTCGGCGACAGCATCGGCAATTGGGGCGTAGCGATCTTGCTGCTGACGCTTGTCGTCAAGGCGTTGCTCTTCCCGCTCGCCAACAAGGCGTTCGAATCGATGTCGGCGATGAAGAAGCTTCAGCCGAAAATGGAGGAGCTGAAGACAAAGCACGGCGAGGACAAAGCCAAGCTCCAGCAGGAAATGATGGAGCTCTACAAGCGCGAGAAGATCAATCCGCTCGCCGGGTGCCTGCCGATCCTCATCCAGATGCCGATTTTTTACGCGCTCTACAAAACGCTGTTCGTGACGATCGAATTGCGCCACCAGCCGTTCGCGCTGTGGATCAAGGATCTCTCGGCGCCGGACCCGACGTCGATATTCAATCTGTTCGGGCTTCTTCCTTATGAACCGACGGCGGTTCCGCTGATCGGCGCGTTCCTTGGGATTGGCGTCCTGCCGCTCCTTTACGGCGTCGCGATGTGGTTCCAGACGAAGCTCAACCCGCCGGCGTCCGATCCCATGCAGCAGCAGATCATGACGATGATGCCGTTCATTTTCGTTTTCCTGTTCGCGTCCTTCGGCTCAGGTCTCGTTCTTTACTGGCTATGGAGTTCGGTCCTGTCGATTTTGCAGCAATGGTACATCATGAAGCGCAACGGCGTTTCGATCGACTGGGGCGAACGGCTTCCGATCTTCAAGGCGAAGAAACCCGCTCTCGAAAAGAAATAGGGTGCGACAGTCCCCATTTTCCGCCGAAGCGATTGAACGCGCGCGCATCCTCTTTAGCGGCCCTTGCGATTTCATGCTCGGCGTCGTTTCGATGGAGACGCTGCCGGCTGAGGGACCGACGGAAATCGCCTTCGCCGGCCGGTCGAATGTCGGCAAATCGTCGCTTTTGAACGCGCTTACCGACCGCAAGAACCTCGCGCGCGCGTCGACGACGCCGGGCCGCACGCAGGAGATCAACTTCTTCAATCTTGGCGGCAAATTGCGTCTCGTCGATCTGCCGGGTTTTGGTTATGCGCGCGCTGCAAAAAAAGACGCCAAAAGCTGGGCGCGGCTGACCAAGGATTACCTGCGCGGGCGCCCGGCGTTGCGCCGCGTCTGTCTTCTCATCGATGCTCGGCACGGCCTTAAAGAAATCGACGCCGAGATCATGGAGCTTCTCGACAAGGCGGCGGTCAATTATCAGATCGTTCTCACCAAGGCGGACAAGGTGAAGCCGACCGAAGCCGCCAAAACCGTTGAAGAAGTGACGGCCGCCATCGTGCGCCGCCCGGCAGCGCACCCAGCCGTTCTCCTGACATCATCCGAGACCGGCGAGGGGATTGCGGAACTGCGCGCCGAACTTGCAGCGCTCGCCTGATCAATTCACGCATTATTAACCGTTGAAGCGCGCATTCTCGACGCATGGCGAAGGATGGCGGCAAGGCGGACGGAATCGATGCGCTGATCAAGCGCTTCGGCAGCCATCTTCGCGCAGAAAAGCGCGCAAGCCCTTATACGGTTCGCAATTACGAAGCGACGCTGACGCGGTTTTCCGCGTTTTTGACGGATCATCTTGGACATGCGCCGACGGCGCGTTCGCTTGAACGTCTGGAGCTTCTCGACTTTCGTTCATTCCTGTCGAGCCGCCGGGAGGAGGGGCTCGGCGACGTGTCGCTCAGGCTTGAACTGTCGGCATTGAAGAGCTTTTACCGCTTTCTTGGGCGCCGGCATGACGTCCGCAATGACGCGATCGACGCCATGCGCGGCGCAAAACTGAAAGAG
>JBGSLM010000066.1:0-3628 GCA_041740755.1 Parvularculaceae bacterium
CTTGGCGAACATATCGCGGCGCAGGTCAAAGCCGGCTGACCGGCATCAGTCTTCCCGCAGCGCCTTGTTTGTCACTTCCGCGATCGGCTTTAGCAGATAGGCGAGCACAGTCCGCTTGCCGTTCAGCACATCGACTTCGGCCGCCATGCCAGCCATGAGCGGCAGCGCGCCGTCCTTTGTCTGGAGCGCCGCCTCATTCAATCGCACTGTGATCAGGAAATGCCGGTCGCCCGTCTTTTCGTTTTCGATCGCGTCCGGGCTGATCGTTTCAATCTGGCCTTCGATCGAGCCGTAAGTTGAAGAATCATAAGCGCTGACCTTGACGCGCGCGTCCTGCCCGATGCGCAAGAATCCAATGTCGGCCGGTTTGATTTTCGCTTCGACAAGCGGCGTATCCCCGGCGGGCACGACTTCGACAATCGTCTGGCCCGGCTGCACCACGCCGCCGATGGTGGCGACGAGAACGCGGTGGACGACGCCGTCGATCGGGCTTCTGACTTCGGTGCGATTGACCTTGTCGCGCAGCGCCGGCAAACCGCCGGAGATCCCCGTCATCTCCGCTCTCGCCTTCGCAAGCTCGTCAGCGACCGATGCGAAATAGGTCGACTTGATCCTGGCGGTCTCGCTCTCGGCGTTTTTTACGGCGATTTCAGAGCGCATCTTGTCGCCCTTGGCGCCGGCGGCGCGCTGGCGCGCGCGGATGAGTTCGAGTTTCGGCTCTATGCCCTTGGCGACGAGCGGTTCGACAATCGCGAGTTCCTGCGCGGCAAGGGCGTGGGTCTGCGAGGCGTAATCGAGCGCTGCTTGCGCTTCGGCCAGCTTTCCGGCCTCAACGGTCAGCGCCGCGTCATATTCCTGCCTGCGCGCGTCAAAAAGCTTTCGTTCATTGGCGACGATATCAGGCGCTGACTTCTGCACATCGGCGGGAAACGCCGGAACGGCGCCCGCCGCTTCCGCATCAAGGCGCGCGATCCGCGCTGCGAGAAGGTTATAGCCGTCTTCGCCCTGGCTCATCTGCGCGTTGATCTGCGTCGGATCGACCTCGACCAGAATGTCGCCCTTCTTTACAAGCGCGCCGGGCTTCACGCGGATCGCCTTGATGATTCCGCCTTCCAGGTATTGCACCTGCTGTAGATGATTGGACGGAACGAAGCGCCCTTCGCCGCGCGTCACGCGGTCGAGCTTTGCAATCGACGCCCAGAGGAGAAAGACAAACAGCAGACCCGCAATCACATAAAGCAGATACTGAGCGGCCCGCGACGGTTCGATCGGGAGTTCGTTGTCGATTTCGTTGTCAGTCAATGATGGAAGCGACATCAGGCGGCCCTGAACGGTTTTTTGTGCGGCGACGGCAGTTCACGCACATTCGGTTGAGTTGCGACAGGCGGCGCGGCGTTATTCGTAAGCGAGCGGATAATATCGTCCGGACGTCCGTCGAGAACAATCTGACCGCGATCGAGCACGATGATGCGGTCGACCAGTTTCAGCATCGACATGCGGTGCGTAACGAGCAGCAAGGTCCGCTTTTCCGTCGCCTTGCGAAGGCGCGCGATCATTTCAGCTTCTGCCTGGCTGTCGAGCGCTGACGTCGGCTCATCGAGCAGCAGCACCGACGGTTTCGTCGCAAGCGCCCGCGCAAGCGCAATCGACTGGCGCTGGCCGCCGGAAAGACCTTCGCCGCGTTCGCCGAGGCGCTGATCATATCCGGCCTCGGTCGCGCCGACAAAATCGTGAACGCCCGCGATCTTCGAGGCTTCCAGAATGTCTTCGTCCGAAATCTTTTCAAGCCCGAGAGCGATATTCTCCTTTATGGAGCCGGTGAAGAGACAGACATCCTGCAGCACCGCGCCGATATGCGCGCGCAGGTCTGTCGGTTTGATCTGTCGGATGTCCGTATCATCGACGAGGACCTGTCCTTCGGTCGGCTCATAGATGCCAAGCGCCATTCTGATGACTGTCGACTTGCCGGAGCCGTTGCGTCCAAGCACCGCGACGCGCTCCCCCTCTTCGATTGTGAAGCTGATCTTATCGAGCGCTTTCGCTTTCTGGCCGGGATAGGAAAAGCTTACGTCGCGAAATTCAATCCGCCCGGCGAGCGTGCCGCGCTTTAGATAATCGCGCGCGGGATCGATCTCGGAGCGCGAGGCCATCAATTCGTCGAGCGCCTTGTAGGATGACACTGCGCTCGCGACGCGGCCGAGGAGGCCTGCAACCTGCGCCAGGGGAGCCATCGCGCGCCCGGTGAGGATGACGCAGGCGATCATCCCGCCCATCGACAAATTGTGCGCGCCGACCATCAAGACCCCGGCGACGACGACGCCGACTTGCGCGCCCTGCTGCGCAAAGCCGGAGAAATTGACCGCGAGCTGATTGATGAAGCGGCCGACCGTCGCGATGCGCGCCTGTTTCAGGACGCCGGTTTTCCATCGCTGCCGCATCAGATCGCCGGCGGCGACGCTTTTTACCGTCTCAAGGCCGGACAGCGTTTCGATGAGAACCGAATGCTTGATGTGGCCTTCCTTCATCGAGTCCTTCGTATTGCGCATGATCAACGGCTGCGTGACGAGCGCAATGATGAGAGCGGCGAAAACGCCGATGAGCGGAACAAAAGCGATAGGTCCGCCGATGAGCGCAATTGCTCCGACAAAAACGAAAATGAAGGGAAGATCGACGATGGCGGTGAGCGTCGCGGACGAGAAGAAATCCCGGAGATTCTCAAATTCCTTGACGAGGCCGGCCGTCGCGCCGACGCCGCCCTTGCGCGCGTCGAGACGCATCGACATCAGATTGTCAAAGACCTTGGCGCCGACGACGGCGTCGAGACGCTGCCCGGCGACATCGATGAAATAGCCGCGCAAAGACTTCAGTACGAAGTCGAAGAGATGCGCGAAAATGACGCCGATGGTCAATGCGACGAGCGATTCCATCGCATTGTTCGGAATGACGCGGTCGTAAACCGTCATGATGAAGAACGATGAGATAAGGCCGAGCAGATTGACGAAGAACGCCGCCAGAATCGTTTGCCCGTATACCTTTGAATTGCCGAGAAGCGGGCCGAGCAGCCAGTGCTTTGTCGAAGCAATGTCGCGAAAAATCGAACGAACGCTACTCATTTGACGCAGTCCTGTCCTCTTCGCGGGGCGAGAAAAAGCGCAGCAAATCGCCGGTGAATTCCATCAGCTCGTAAGACGCCATATCGCGGTCGGCGAGGCCCGCGAGATACGCGACACCCGCCTCGAACCAATCGCTTTCCGCTTGAATGACATCGAGAAGATCCCCGCGCGCCGCTCGGAACCGCTCCGCAACCATCGCCCGCGCCTCATGATTTGCTACTAGAGCGGATTCGAGCGCTGCAAGGCGCTCATTGGCCGCTTCGCGCCGCTCGAATGCGATCGCCGCGTCTCGCTCGACTTCGAGACGCACGCGGTCTTCTTCGAATTGCTGTTGTTCAGCAGCGCTTTTGGCGCGGCTGATCGCAGCACCGCGGCCGCCGCCCGCAAATATGTCGTACCGCATGTTGACGCCCGCACGAACGTCGTAATCTTCAGCGCCGTTCAGCACGTCGTAGCTCGTTCCGGAAACGGTGGCGCGAACCTCCGGCAGGCGGCTTGCCTTTGCCGCGCGGCGT
>JBGSLM010000067.1:0-2445 GCA_041740755.1 Parvularculaceae bacterium
CAGAACGTCGCGAGACAGTTCGGTCCCTATCTGCCGTGGGTGTAGGAATTTTGAGAGGAGCTGTCCTTAGTACGAGAGGACCGGGATGGACTCACCTCTGGTGGACCTGTTGTGGCGCCAGCCGCAGTGCAGGGTAGCTACGTGATGAAGGGATAACCGCTGAAGGCATCTAAGCGGGAAACCCGCCTCAAAACAAGAATTCCCTTGAGAGCCGTCGAAGACCACGACGTTGATAGGCCGGGTGTGGAAGCGCAGCAATGTGCGAAGCTTACCGGTACTAATAGCTCGATTGGCTTGATCGTCCTCATGCAGTTTACTGCATGAGAACAAGCAATCACTCATGCGCGGCGATCGATCCGTTTACGGATTGACGCCACGCGCCCGAATAAAGCGGAAAACATGACTCTCGCAATTCTGTCGTCTTTGCCGGCCCGGTGGCATTGGCGGGGAGCCTCCACCCGATCCCATATCGAACTCGGTCGTTAAAGTCCCCAGCGCCGATGGTACTACGTCTTAAGGCGTGGGAGAGTAGGTCGCCGCCAGGCCTGCCAAGCCGACAGAATTCCCTTCTTCAGTGAAAAAACGCCGCTTCCGAAAGGAGGCGGCGTTTTTCGTTTCAGCGCAAAACCGCGCATGGTTTCAAGCGCGCCGCTATGATCCATGCTTTGCGCCCGAAAAGGACGGAGATCCGCCATGATCACCACGATCGCCTTCGACGCCGACGACACGCTCTGGCACAATGAACGCTTCTTCAAGCTGACGAAGGAAAGTTTTGCGAGCCTCCTTGCCGATTATGCGGATGCGGATCATCTTGAAGAGCGGCTGCTCGCGGCTGAGCGGCGCAACCTTTCGCGATACGGATTCGGCATCAAGGGTTTCACCCTTTCGATGATCGAGACGGCGATCGAAGTCTCGGGCGACAAGCTTCCGGCGAGCGTCGTCAAGACGATCCTCGACGCAGGGCGAGACATGCTCGATCACCCGGTCGAGCTTTTTCCAGGCGTCGCCGACGCGATCGACCGCCTGTCGAAATCGCACAAGCTTATCATCGTGACGAAGGGCGACCTTTTCCATCAGGAGAGAAAGATCGCCGCATCGGGCGTCGCCGATTATTTTGCAGGCGTTGAAATCGTCTCCGACAAATCGCCCGCGACCTACAGCGCGGTCTTTGCACGTTATGGCGACGGGCCGGAGAAAAGCCTGATGATCGGCAATTCCCTGAAATCCGACGTCATTCCGGCGATCGAGGCGGGCTCTTGGGGCGTTTACGTGCCGCACGAGCTGACCTGGGTCGTCGAGCATGCGTCCGCGCCGGCGGATCACCCGCGTTATCGCGAGATCGCTGCAGTTTCCGAGCTGCCGACCCTTGTCGAGACGCTGGTCGCCGGTTGAAAATGTACGGGACTTGCGCCAGCAAGGGCGGGGCAGATTTTATCAGCGCAGTTGGGGCGCAAGAGCGGCATGAAAGCATTTGAAACAAAGGGGGCGCTCGCGCTCGCAGCCGCGGCGCTTGTGCTCGCCGCCTGCGGCCAGAAACCGGCGACGACGGAAGTCGCCGAGCCTCTGCCCGCGCCGCCCTATGGCGAAGAAGAAGAAAATCCGGAAGTCTTCCTTGATACGATGGAAGTCGGCAGCCGCGAGCTCTACGCCGCGCGCGACGCAGTCCTTGCTGCTGCAAAAATATCAGACGGCGCGCGCATCGCCGATATCGGCGCCGGAACCGGGCTTTATTCGCTGATGTTCGCCAATCGGGTCGGCCCCTCTGGCGTCGTTTATGCAATCGACATCGAGCCGCGCTTTTTGAAGCTGATCAGCCAGCGCGCCGCCGATCTCGACGTCGGCAATGTCGTCGCGGTGCTCGGCCGCGACAAGGACATCACGCTGCCGCCGTCGTCGGTCGATTTCGTTTTCATCGCCGACACCTATCATTATTTCTCCGACCGCGCGGCGATCATGACAACCGTCAGGGACGCGCTCGCGCCAGGCGGAAAGCTGATCATTCTCGACTATACGCTAGATGAGACGCACAAGGACGATGCGCAGCGCGCGCATGTCCGTTTCGGCAAGGCGGGAATGATCACTGAAGTGACGTCGTTTGGATTCACCCTTGCGGAAGAGCCAAAGGTCGAGGGGCTCAGCGACATCTACATGCTGGTGTTCGAAAGAACGAAGTAGGGAGCGCGCTAATTCTGGCGGCTTTCGTCCGGCCGTTCGTCGCTGCTGACCGCGGCGCCGTCATCGGCGCCTGACCGGTCGGAATAAAACGACAGCGCCATCAGTCCGACGCCAAGCAGGATCGACCCGATGACGCCGAGAACGAGCGCGAAGTTGAGGTGAAACCCCGCCCCGAAAACGTCTAGCTGCATTGCGGCGGCGAGCCCCGCGATGATCGCGACGAGCAGCCCGGTCGCAATCGACCCGAATCGCCACGCCTTTTGCGCCGCC
>JBGSLM010000068.1:0-8387 GCA_041740755.1 Parvularculaceae bacterium
GTCGAGCCCCTCGCCCGAGCCGACGACGATCCGGAGCTGCGACGTCGTCTGGGCCGCGGCGGCGTCGAGGCGGCGCACCCCGTCGCAGGCGAACTTGACCTCGCCGTCCCGCTCTTCCGCGTTCGCCGTGAATAATAGAAGCATCCCCGGCTCGAACAGTTCGCGTGAGGCGTTCAGCACTTCTGAAAAGATGACAATCTCGAATTCGCCGGCTGCGTCAGAACATTCCACGAAAGCGAAGGGTTTGCCGGCTTTCGATCGGCGCATCCGGACTGAACGGACGACAGCCGCGATCTGGCCTGAAAAGCGCCCGCCCTCTTTCACCGCCTCCATGGCCTCAAGCGAGGTTGACGCCTTGAGGCGGCGAAGCTCCACCGTGTAATCGTCGAGGGGGTGACCGCTGAAATAAAAACCGAGCGCCGCACGCTCTTCATTGAGACGGTCCATCGGCGCCCAGTCATCGGCTGCTGGAAGACGCGGACGCTCGAGTTGAGGCGACGCCGCCAAATCGAAGAGGCCGCCTTGCGCGCTGGCGCGCTCATCGAAAGCCTGCGCCGAATAACGAATGATCAGATCGGCGCCCGCGAGAACTTCCGCGCGCGAGCGGTGCAGTCCGTCGAATGCGCCGGCGCGCGCGAGATTTTCAATCGCGCGCTTGCCGATAAGGCGAAGATCGACGCGCTCGGCGAAATCGTAAATATTCTCGAAAACGCCATGGGCGCGGCGCTCATCCGCGATCAGCCGCATCGCCGCCTCGCCGACATTCTTGATCGCGCCGAGCGCATAGACGATCGCGCCCTCCTTCACGGTGAAATCGGCTTCCGAGATATTCACATGCGGCGCGCGCACGTCGATTCCGCTGCGCTTGGCTTCTTTAAGAAAAACCGCAAGCTTGTCGGTGTTCGACATGTCATAAGTCATCGACGCGGCGAGGAATTCCGGGCCGTGATTGGCTTTGAGATACGCCGTCTGATAGGCGATATAGGCGTAGCAGGCGGCGTGCGATTTGTTGAACCCGTAGCCCGCGAATTTCTCGACCAGGTCGAAGATCGACGCCGCCTTGTACGGATCAACGCCTTTGGCCTGCGCGCCCTCGACGAAGCGCGCACGCTGCTGATCCATTTCTTCCTTCTTCTTCTTGCCCATCGCGCGGCGAAGCAGATCGGCCTCGCCAAGCGAATAGCCGGAAAGAATTTGCGCGATCTGCATCACCTGTTCCTGGTAGATGATGACGCCGTAGGTTTCCTTCAGCACGGTTTCGAGCGAGACGTGGAGATAATCCGGTTTCTGGAGCCCCTGCTTTCGCTCGACATAGGTCGGAATGTTCTCCATCGGGCCCGGCCGGTACAGTGAAACCAGCGCGATAATGTCTTCAAGACAGTCGGGCTTCATCGAGCGCAGCGTCTGGCGCATGCCCGAACTTTCAAGCTGGAACACCCCGACTGTCGCGCCCTCGCCAAGCATCTCGAACGATTTCCTGTCGCCGAGCGGCAGCGCGCCGGGATCAACAGCGCCGCCTGACAGTGTGACGAGTTCCGCTGCGCGCTTGATGACAGTCAGCGTTTTGAGGCCAAGAAAGTCGAATTTGACGAGGCCTGCGGGCTCCACCCATTTCATGTTGTACTGGGTCGCCGGCATGTCCGAGCGGGGGTCGCGATAAAGCGGCGTCAATTCTTCGAGCGGGCGATCGCCGATGACGACGCCCGCCGCGTGCGTTGAGGCGTGACGGTAAAGTCCTTCGAGCTTCAACGCCTTTTCAAGCAGCGCCGCAACGCTTTCCTCGCGGTCGCGCTCCTCGCGGAGCCGCGGTTCGGTTTCAATCGCTTCGGCGAGCGTCACCGGATTGGCGGGGTTGTTGGGTATCAGCTTGCAGAGCCGGTCGATCTGACCAAACGGCATGCCGATGACGCGACCGACATCGCGCAGCACCGCGCGCGCCTGCAGCTTTCCGAACGTGATGATCTGCGCGACACGATCCGCGCCGTATTTTTGCTGGACATAGCGGATGACCTCGTCGCGCCGGTCCTGACAGAAATCGATATCAAAGTCCGGCATCGATACGCGTTCAGGATTCAAGAACCGCTCGAAGAGAAGCCCAAACCGCAAGGGATCAAGATCGGTGATCGTCAACGACCACGCGACAAGCGAGCCCGCGCCCGAACCCCTGCCCGGCCCGACGGGAATTCCTTCCTTCTTCGCCCATTTGATGAAATCCGCGACGATCAGAAAGTATCCTGGAAATCCCATCTTGTTGATGATATCGAGTTCGAATTTGAGCCGGTCCCAATAAACCGCAGCATCGGCGGAAAGCGGAACCGACGCGAGGCGCTCCTTCAGCCCTTCGCGCGCCTGATTTTCAAGCTCGACCGCTTCAGCGTCGGCGCCGCCGCCCTTGGTGAAGCGCGGCAGGATCGGCGCGCGCGTCTTCGGTCGGAAAGCGCAGCGCCGCGCGATTTCGATTGTCGCGTCGATCGCTTCGGGAAGGTCGGCGAAAAGCATCCGCATTTCTGCGGCGGATTTGAAATAGTGATCCGGCGTCACCATGCGCCGGTCTTCCTGATGGACGTAGGCGCCATCCGCAATGCACAGCAGCGCATCATGCGCCTCGTAATCGTCCGCCTTCGGAAAAAACGGCTCGTTCGTCGCGACAAGCGGGAGCGCAAGCTCATAGGCGAGATCGATCAGCGCATCTTCCGCCGAGACGGCGCGCCGGACCTGATGACGCTGCAATTCGATATAGAAGCGGCCAGGGAAAAGCGCGGCGAGATGATCGATCAGCGCCCGCGCGTCATCCTTGCGGTCGGCGCGGATCAGCCGGTCGACAGGTCCGTCAAACCCGCCCGAAAGACAGATAAGCCCGTCGCTATGACCGTCGAGCCAGTCAACAGCCGCTGATATTCCGTCTTCCGCAGCCGACGAAAGAAACGCGCGGCTCGACAGTTTCATAAGATTGTTGAAGCCCGTCTCGTTCTGCGCGAGCAGGACAATCGACGGCGCCTTGGCGTGGCGCGCTTCAACGCCGGCAAGATGCGGCGTCAAGAGCGAAAGTTGCAGACCGGCAATTGGCTGAACGCCCGCAGCTGACAGCGTCTCGGAAGCTTCAAGCGCGCCGAACAAATTATTGGTGTCGGTCACTGCGACCGCCGGCATCCGGTCGGCAAGACACAGATCTTTCAGCTTGCCGATCTTGATCGCGCCTTCGGACAGCGAATAAGCCGAATGGAGATGAAGATGGATGAACTCTCCCTTCGGCTCCTGCATGGCTGGCCTTTCTTGTGAACGGTTAACAGCCGCCGGCGTCAGGCGCCGAACATGAAGCTCGCCATCTGGGTCGACGCGATGATGAGGAGCAATACGCCGAGTCCGAGCGCGTCCTTCAACACGCCGATTTCCCCACCGGCTTCCACAATGATCTCCACCGGGTTTTCCACAGATTTTCGCACAAGACGCCTCCATCGCTAAAGGATTTCGTTCGTCTTTTGTTCTATATTCCCTTTTTGTTCTCGTGTCCAGAGTAGTTTTCCCCATGGTTCGGCCATTCTTCAGTCCGAAAGGAAGCCCCTCGTCTCGGCCATGAATTTTTCGAACTGGTCGTGATGGACCCAGTGCCCTGCTTTTTCGATCAGCGCGACGCGCGCATTCTTGAAGTGCGCAGCGCGGCCGTCCTTTTCCGGGTTCGAAGCCCAGCTGTCGGCGCCATACGCAAGGAGCGTCGGGCATGTGATCGCCGCCCAGAGCGCCTCGACCTCGGCGCGCGGAATGTCGAACGGCGGCCAGACGTTCACGTAATTGTCGAATTTCCAGCTCCAGGTGCCGTCTTCGTTGCAATTGGCGCCGTGTTCGGTGAGGTGGCGCGCCTGCTCGTCCGAAAGAAATTTGTTTTCTTCCTTCATGCGCGCGAAGGCGTCATCTAGCGTCGCGTAACGACGCGGCGTTCTGGCGCTCGCCGCGCGCTTGTCGTCGATCCATTTCCTCATGCGCTCGGCAAAGGGGATCTTGTCGCGCTCGGCCTGCATCTTCGGCGACAGGCCGAGACCTTCAATTGCAACGAGTTTCTTGACGTTTGCAGGATAAAGCCCCGCATAGCGGATCGCGACATTGCCGCCGAGCGAATGGGCGACGATCGTGACCGGCGCGAGCTTTAACTGGTGAATGAGCTGCGCGAGGTCATAGACAAGACTCTGCATCGAATATTCGCCGTCGGGCGACCAGTCGCTGGCGCCATGGCCGCGCAGGTCCGGCGCAATGACATGAAAATCGCGAGCAAGATCGCGCGCGACCCAGTCGAGGCTGCGGCAATGGTCGCGCCCGCCATGCATCAACACGAGCGGCGGCGCGCCGGTGTTGCCCCAGTCGGCGTAATGGAGCTTTAGCCGCTGTGAGATGTACCGGCGCGAAGTTGGTTCAGCGTTCATGTCAGTCTGTTTCAGAAAACCCAACCGATCATGGACCGCAACCGCCCTCGCCGGTCAATTCCGCTCTACAGTATGCGACTATTTTTCATCCGCCTTCACTGCAGCCTGGCGCCCGAAGCGGGAAAGGAGTTCCCGCCAATTCTCCGCCAACCGCTGCTGAAAGGCGCCCAGCGGAAAACCGTGGCGCGCAGCATGCTCTTGCGGCAGGCAGTCCCAGCCCCGATGGGTGATTGTGACGCGCGCTTTATCGCCGACCGCTTCGAAGAGAACATCGACGCTCGTCATTTGATCGGGAGCAAACGACGCCTGCCGCCATGTAAAGGAGAGCCGCTCGCCCGGCGACCATTGCGTAATGCGGCCGACCTCGAATTCTTTGCCGCTCATCAGCGTTGCGACAAGCCGCCCTCCCTCGCCCGGCTCAAAATGCAGCGCCCCGTCGCCCTTCGGGGTCAATTCGAATAAGGAATTCGGGCGCCACCATTCCCCGATTTCATCGACAAAAATCCGGAAAGCTTCGGCGGGCGTCGCGTCGACGCGGATCGACACCATAACCGCGGCACTCATTTGCGCTTCTTCTCGACATGTTGCTTGAAGGCGCTCAATTGCGCGAACCAAAGCGCCTCCGTCGAGGCGACCCAGCGCTTCAGGTCGTCCATGGCGCCGTCCTTTAATTCATAGATGCGAACGCGCGCGTCGAATTCATCAAAGCGCTCTGACAACAGCCCGCCATCTTTTAGCGTGCGCAGATGCCGGCTCATTGCTGGCGGCGGCAGGCCGAGAGCCTCGGCAAGTTCGCCGGCCCGCCGTGGACGAGCGCTTAAAAGCTCGACCGTTCGCCGCCGCACCGGGTCGGCGAGCGCTGCAAACTTTCGATCGACCGCGCTTTTGGTCACACGCGCTTGCGCGTTTTGAGGCCGCTCGCTTTGTCCCACTCGTCCGGCGTCAACTCTTTGAGCGTCACGCCGAAGGTCCAGATATGTCCTTCTGGGTCGCGCGCGCGATAGGTGCGATCGCCGTAAAATTGAGTACCAGGTTCCTGCAATATTTCAGCGCCTGCTTTCTTCGCCCGCGCGCAATGCGCGTCGATGTCGTCGCCGCGCTCAAGCTGCACATGCACGGTCTGCGTATTCTTGCCGCCGATCGATCGCGGACTTTTGTGGTCTGCAGACCATTCATTCCCTATCATGACGACCGAGGCGCCATAGCTCATCTCAGAATGGGCGACATTTTCGTTCTCGTCCAAGATGACCATCAACGGCTCAAATCCGAACGCATCCTCAAGCCATAAAAGCGCGCGCTTTGGATCGACATAGGAAACGGCGCTCGAAAGCCCCTTTGGACGGTAATATTCCTCCATCGCGGAATTCCTTTCTGATATTCGCAATATTTCTACTTTTTGGCAACTATTACGTCAAGCGCCGAAGTGCTTCAAATTAGAGGAAATGCGGTTGGCGAGGCCAGACCCGGCCCTGGGCGGGCTGTCGCCCTTTTATTCCGCTCCCCAGGGCGGCGGCGGATTTTCGACCGGCGTCGTCAGATCGAATTCGACGCGAAAATGCCGGTTGGCGCGCGAAAGCTCATAGGCGAAAAGCGTCGGCGTCGCCTCGACCGCCCAGACATTGGTGACGGATGCGGTCAACCCTTCGCGCGTGAACATCTCAATCGAATAATTATCGACGGGAAATTCCTGACGCGTCGGCGTTCCCGGCGACGCAGTATCGCCGCCATACATCGTCACCGCGTCGCTCTCGCCGTCTTCATGCCGGTGATCGTGCTTCAGGCGAAGGCCCTCGCCGGTCTTTTTAATCACCCAGGTGCGCGAGCGATTCTCGCCAACATGAAACGGAATGCGGATTTCATCGTCCGTGCAGGACCTGACTTCCATCACGAGCCGTTCGGCGGCAAAGTCCTTGTCGGCTTCATCAGTAGAAACAAGCCGCCCGTCGAACGCCTTTCCGCAGTGCGCGGAAAGCGCAGCGAAGAACTGATCCTGAGGCGCGGCATTTCCGCCGCAACCAGCGATGAAAATGCACAAAGCGGGCGCAAGGAATTTCAATTTCAACTGTCTGCTCCTTTTGAGCTAAAAGAGGCCCGGGACGCGCCGATTTCCTTCGCAGCGGCCCCGAACCGTCGAATAGCGGCTTTTCGCCAATCGCGGTATAGACCGCCGCTAACGCGCTAACGAAAGCCGCCAATGCTCGACCGCCTTTTTATCGACGTCAGGATCGCAACGATGGATCCCGACCATTCCGCTTCCTTTGGCGCGATAGAAAATGGCGCAATCGGCGTCAAAGATGGAAGAATCGCGTTTGTCGGCCCGTCCGCGAAAGCGTCGGAGGCGCGGGAATCAGTCTCCCTAAAGGGTCGCTGGGCGACGCCCGCGCTCATCGATTGCCACACGCACCTCGTTTTCGGCGGCGAGCGCGCCCAAGAATTCGAGATGCGCCAGAAAGGCGCCAGCTATGAGGAAATTGCGCGGGCCGGCGGCGGCATCGCCTCGACGGTCAAGGCGACGCGCGAGGCCTCTCTCGAAGATCTCGTTGCGAGCGGCGTTGCACGAGCGGAAAGCCTCAAACGCTCTGGCGTCGCCACGATTGAGATAAAATCAGGTTACGGCCTGACGCCAGGCGACGAAGAAAAAATGCTGATCGCGGCGGGCGAAATAGCGCGAGCGGCGAAAATGCGCGTTCGACGGACGTTGCTCGCACTCCATGCCTTGCCGCCGGAATACAAGAACGACCGCGCCGGCTATGTGCGGCTTGTCTGCGAGGAGATGATTCCATCGGTTGCGATACGCGGTCTCGCCGATGCGGTTGACGCCTTCTGCGAAGGGATCGGATTTGCGCCCGCCGAAGTGCGCGCCGTATTTGACGCCGCAAAAAAAGCAGGGCTCCGCGTCAAGCTGCACGCCGAGCAATTGTCAAACCTCAATGGTGCGGCGCTCGCCGCTGAATTTCGCGCCCTCTCCGCCGATCATCTTGAATATGTCGATGAGGCGGGCGTTGCGGCGATGGCGAAGGCCGGCACGATAGCGGTCCTCCTCCCGGGCGCGTTCTATGCATTAAAGGAAACGAAGAGGCCGCCCATCGATCTCTTCCGCAAGCACGGCGTCGCCATGGCGGTTGCGACCGATTTGAACCCCGGCACGTCGCCGGTTTTGTCGGCGCCGATGATGATGAACATGGCCGCAACGCTCTTCGGCCTGAAGCCGGAAGAAGCGCTCGCGGGAATGACGCGAAACGCTGCACGAGCGCTCGACCTCGCTGGAGAATGCGGCATGATAAAGATGGGCCTTGCCGCCGATATCGCGGTCTGGAACATCGATCATCCGGCTGAACTGTCCTACTGGATCGCCCATCGCGGACCGGAAAAATTGATTATCGACGGCAAGGAACAAAAGCCATGACTGGAACAAGGCGAAACGCCCGCACCGTTCGCGCCCGTACGGGAACGGAAAAGAAGGCGAAGCACTGGACAACGGAAGCCGCCGTACGGATGCTGATGAACAATCTCGACCCCGACGTCGCGGAAGATCCGCATGCGCTTGTCGTCTATGGCGGCATTGGGCGGGCCGCGCGCAATTGGGAATGTTTCGATAAGATCGTCGAAACGCTGGAACGCCTCAATGATGACGAAACGCTGCTGATCCAGTCGGGAAAGCCCGTCGGCGTATTCCCGACGCACAAGGACGCGCCGCGCGTTCTTCTCGCCAATTCGAACCTTGTGCCGAAATGGGCGACTTGGGAGCATTTCAACGAACTCGACGCCAAGGGCCTCATGATGTACGGCCAGATGACGGCGGGCTCGTGGATTTATATCGGCTCGCAGGGGATTGTTCAGGGTACGTACGAAACGTTTGTCGAAATGGGCCGCCAGCATTTCGGCGGCGATCTCGGCGGCAAATGGATATTGACGGCGGGCCTCGGCGGCATGGGCGGCGCGCAGCCGCTCGCCGCCGTCATGGCGGGCGCG
>JBGSLM010000069.1:0-21600 GCA_041740755.1 Parvularculaceae bacterium
GGCGCGCCCGGCGCCGGGGCGCCGGGCGATACGCAGACGCTGACCATCGTTTCAGGCGGCAGCGAGGCGCGGTTCAACGTCGAACTTGCCGACACGGACGAGGAACGCCGCATCGGCCTCATGTATCGGACATCGATGGCCGAAAACGCCGGCATGCTGTTCGACTTCAGCCACGAAAATCAGGTTCAGTCGATGTGGATGAAGAACACGCTGATACCGCTCGACATGGCGTTCATCGCAAAGGACGGCCGGATCGTCCGGATCGAAAAGATGACGACGCCGCGCTCGCTCACCTCGATTAGATCAGGAGAGCCGGTCGCCGCTGTACTCGAAGTGAACGGCGGCCGCTTCGACGCGCTCGGGATAAAGCCCGGCGACACTGTTCGCCACCCGCTTTTCAGCGGCCAATGAACCCATGCGGAGACTTATTGCCGGGACGGCCTTTACAGGCCGCTCAGCTTTGGCCAATAGGCTCAGCTGGCCGCGAAATCGGAGCGTAGCGCAGTCTGGTAGCGCATCTGCTTTGGGAGCAGAGGGCCGCAGGTTCGAATCCTGCCGCTCCGACCATCGGCCCAAATTGACGAGGACTGGCGACATGTTCGCGAAGATTTACCAGCCGGCGAAGACGGCGATGCAGTCGGGCAAGGCCAAAACCGGCCAGTGGATCCTCGAATTCGAGGCCGAAGCCGCGCGCCGCATCGATCCGTTGATGGGCTGGACCAGCACAGAGGATACGACTGCAGGTCAGGTCCGCCTGTCGTTCGATTCAAAAGAATCGGCGGTTGCTTACGCGGAAACGAAGAACATTCCATTCCGGGTGGTTGAGCCGCATAAAGCGTCGCCGGTCGCGAAGGCATATTCGGACAATTTCTCGTTCAGACGCCGCAAGCCCTGGACGCATTAGGGAGAAGTTCGACTCCGTAGCTCAGCTGGATAGAGCACCCGCCTTCTAAGCGGGTGGTCGCAGGTTCAAGTCCTGCCGGAGTCGCCATAATTCACTCCCTAGTTGAAAGCCTGTGTTAACAGGCCATTGAATTACCTAGAGGTCTGGCGGCGGTCCTTTTACTCCCGGTTTGGCGACACCGAACCCGAAGCAAAAAAAAGCGTTTCAACATTCCCTCAAACCCCTTCAAAGCCAGGGCGCCGACGCAGTCATGGACGGTTTCGCATGGTTTTGCTGAGGCTCATGCGGGACATGTCCCGCCAATCTCCCGGACATGTCCCGTTGGCGGTTCTTGTCTATTGAGCTAGGCTGCACAGCTCGCGAATAAACCTCGGGGAGGTTTTATGCGGTTTTTGCTGGTATTTGCTGCAATTTTGGCGATGACAGGCGGCGCTCAAGCCGCTCTCATCACTTACGATCTCACGTTTTTTGCAGATCCCGACGGGCAAGGGACCGTTGAATGGGGAACCGGGCAGGTTTCCTATGACCCGGAAGTAAAGCAGGACATTGGGTTCAACCAAGAAGGCGAGATTTGCATCAACAGTGCTGATCCTCTTTGCCAGTATCTGGCGACATGGACGCCGGTGAACATCAGCTGCAATCTGATCTTTGCGGGGTGCGGCGGGCCTGCGCACATCTTTCTCGAAGGCTCTTTCATCACCTGCGCACGGGCACCCATGCGCTCCTGCAAGACCAATGGTATCTGCGCAATTGGATGGAGGTGGGAATCTCTTTGGACCCGATTACGGGGCCTGGACAATTCGTGTGGTCATCCACAATCATTGGGCTCCCAGCCGAATTTGGCCCCTGGCAAAATGCTGGGGGCGTGGGAACAATAACGGCGGAGCTTTCAGAGGTTCCCTTGCCGGCTGCGGCGTGGCTGTTTCTCGCCGGCGTCGGAGCACTATGGTTTAGAGGCAGAAGCGTCGCGACCCAGGCTAAGAAATCATAGTTCAGGAAGTTCCGTTTCATCGACGCCCGTTGTCGGCGCCGAGAGTTTCAAAACGACATCGAGTTTGCGCCGGCCTGTCAACAGCACAAGGCGCTGCGTGTCATAGCCGGCCTTGGCGATAATGATGTTGCGCGGCTTGTCGATTTCGACCGTGCACGGCGTTTCGCACGTCCCGAATCCTTCGACCGTCACAAGCGCGCCGGCCGGCGTCGTCGAAATCATTGTCAGCGTCGTTCCGCTTCCGCCGGCTAGCGTCTGGCAACCGGTTAGCGCAAGAGCTGCCGCAAATCCGAATATCGCCCGCATGGCCTTCACCCTTTCGCCGCGTTCATCGCGGCAAAGCCACGTTCAAGGTCTGCGGTTAAATCGTCAATATCCTCAAGGCCAGCATGAATGCGGAGAACCGGCCCTTTTTCGTCCCATCCCGTCGCAGAGCGGTTCTTCTCCGGATGGACGTGAATGCAAAGGCTTTCAAATCCGCCCCACGAGAAGCCCATGCCGAAGAGGCGCAGCGTGTTGAAAAACGACTTCAGCGCCGGCATGCCGACCGGGTTCAAAACGACGCCGAAAAGCCCCGATGCGCCAGTAAAATCGCGTTTCCACGTCGCATGGCCGGGGCAATCCTTGAGCGCCGGATGAAGAACGCGTTTAACTTCCGGACGTTTTTTCAGCCATTTTGTAAGAGCAAGTCCCGTCTCTTGATGGGCGTTCATTCGAACGGCGAGGGTGCGCATGCCGCGAAGGGTGAGGGATGCGTCGTCAGCCGATACGTTGGAGCCGATCTGGAGGAGCGCCTGAAAAATCGCTTTCGCGGTTTCCTCATCGGCGCTGGTGATCGAGCCGATCAGGCAATCTGAATGTCCGCTGAAATACTTTGTTCCCGCATGAACGACGACATCGGCGCCGAGCGCGAGCGGCTTGAGGAAAACGCCGCCTGACCAAGTGTTGTCGACAATCAGCTTAGCGCCGTTCGCATGCGCGGCGATTGCGAGAGCGGGGAGATCTTGAATCTCGAATGTGAGGGAGCCTGGCGATTCTGCAAATACGAGTTTTGTATTCGGCGTCATAAGGCTCGAAATTCCGGCGCCCGCCAGCGGGTCGTAGAAAACCGTCTCGACGCCGAAGCGCGATAAAAACCGCTCGCAAAATTTGCGCGTCGGATCGTAGGCGGAATCGGTGACGAGAATCCGGTCGCCTGCCTTGACGAAGGCAAGCAACGCCGCATTGACCGCTTGCAGGCCGGACGGAGCAAGCCGCGTTTCAAAGCCGCCTTCAAGCGCCGTGATCGTCTCTTCGAGCGCGCGATGCGTCGGGCCGCCAAGCCGTCCGTAGACGATGTTTCGGCCGCCTTCGACGAAATCGTCATAGGTCGGAAAGAGATAGGTAGAGGCGCGTTCAACCGGCGGATTGACGGGGTGCGACGGCCTTTTGTGCGGCCGTCCGGCAGCGACAAGTTTGGTCTTATCTTTCATCTTTCGCCGCTGTCTTTCTCGCCGGGCAATTCTACGCGCCCTTGCCGCTGGTCGAATACGGTGAATCCGAATTTCTGGTAAAGCGCGAGCGCCGCCGGGTGATCGAGCGTGCAGGTCTCGATTTTGACTTCCTTGGGATTGTGCGACCAGGCGAGGTCAACCGCATTCGAAAGAAAAAAGCGGGAGAGGCCCTGGCCGATGAACTCGGGCGCGAGGCCGAAAAACTTGATTTCGACGATTGGCGTTTCGGTTGTGTCGATTTCCGTCATGCCAGCCGGAACGCCATCGACATAAAGAACGTACACGAAGACCGCCGGGTCTTCGATGATCGCCGCAAGGTCCGTGTCGTTGAGCTTCTTCCGGCTGACCCATTTCCACGGTCCGCCGACGAGATCGTAGAGGTAACGATAAAAATGCACCGGCGGCTTTTCAGCGCGCAGGATCGACAGCTTGCGATTGGGGCGAGGCTGCGGCGCGTAGGCAGGGCGCGCGGTCTGGCGCAGATAGGTTATCGTGACGTCGACCGAGCGGCCCATTCGAATTCATCCTGTCACGACCGGAAAAAGATCTGGGTCGTTTGATTGCGCCCCCCATTCGGTCCACGAACCGTCATAAAGTGCGTGCCGTTGATGGCCAAGCCGCTCAAGCGCCAGGAAAAGGACCGCAGCGGTCACGCCCGAGCCGCAGGTCGTCACGACGTCGGTGTCAGTATGAACGCCGCGTTCGCGGAAAAGCGCCGCCAATTCATGCAGAGGCCTCAATTCGCCGGTTTCAGTGAGCAAGCGGGAATGCGGCAGACTGACGGCGCCCGGCATATGGCCGCTTCGAAGGCCCTGACGCGGCTCCGCGATTTCGCCGGTGAAGCGCTGGGCCGGGCGCGCATCGAGGACAACGCCGGCGCCTTGTGCAAGGACGGCCCGAACATCGGCGGCGTTGCGAACGAGGGGTCTGGGCGCCTTCAGGCGATATTGCACTTTTGCCGGCTCGGCGATCGCGCTTTCGACGGGCCGCTTCTCACGCAGCCATTTTGGCAATCCGCCATCGAGGACTGAAACGCGGTCGTGACCCATCGCGCGAAATGTCCACCAGACGCGCGCCGCGGAAAAGAGCCCTGCATCGTCATAGACGATGACGCGGTCGCGTTCTGAAATTCCAAGGGCGCCGGTCCGCCGTGCGAACTCTTCCGCAGACGGAAGCATGTGCGGGAGAGCCGTTGAGCGGTCGGCGATGTCGTCGATATCGAAAAAAACCGAGCCCGGAATGCGCCGCTGCGCGTGATCGGCGATCGCAGGCGGCGCGCCCGGCATCCTCCAAGAAGCGTCTATGACTTTCAGATCGTTCGCGCCAAGCTCATTGGCGAGCCATTCGGTCGACGCGATCGGGTAGGGAAATTCTTCTCTTTCGGTCGTCATGCCATCCAGGGCGGTACGGGGAGTCCCTTGGATTTCAGAAACTCCGGATTGTAGAGTTTCGAAGCATAGCGGTTTCCATAGTCGCAGAGAATTGTGACGATCGTCGCGCCGGGCCCCAGTTCTTTCGCAAGCCTGATCGCGCCGGCGACATTGATGCCGGAGGAGCCGCCAAGGCAAAGCCCTTCTTCCTGCACCAGCGTGAAAATGACGCGCAGCGCCTCATCATCGGCGACGCGGAAAGCGTCGTCGAATGCAATTCCTTCGAGATTGGCCGTGATGCGCCCCTGGCCGATGCCTTCGGTGATTGACGAGCCCTCGGTTTCGAGCTTGCCCGATTTGACCCAGCTATAGAGTTTTGCGCCATATGGATCGGAGAGAACGCATTTGACGTCCTTGTTGCGTTCCTTGAGAGCCATGGTGACGCCGGCAAGCGTGCCGCCAGAGCCGACCGCGCAGGTGAAACCGTCTATCGCGCCATCGGTCTGATCCCAGATTTCAACGCCGGTTGTGCGGTAATGCGTTTCACGGTTCGCGGTGTTGTCGAACTGGTTCGCCCAGATTGCGCCGTTCGGCTCGCTCTTCGCCATATCCTCGGCAAGGCGGCGCGAGAAGTGAATGTAATTGTTCGGGTTGTCATATGGAACAGCATCGACTTCGACGAGATCGGCGCCGAGAAGGCGTACGGCGTCTTTCTTCTCCTGCGTTTGCGTCCTTGGCATGACGATGCGCACTTTATAGCCGAGGATTGCGCCGACGAGCGCGAGGCCGATCCCGGTATTTCCGGCGGTGCCTTCTACGATGACGCCGCCGGGCTTTAATTGGCCGCGCGCTTCGGCGTCGCGAATGATGCCGAGCGCTGCGCGGTCCTTCACCGACTGGCCGGGATTTAAGAATTCCGCCTTGCCGAAAATATGGCAGCCGGTTTCCTCTGACGCGCGCTTCAGTTTGATAAGCGGCGTGCCGCCGATGGCGTTAAGAGCGGATTCGTGAAAGCGCATCTAATCCTCAGTCGGTCCAAGGTCTAAGGATCGTCTATGCACGATCGCGCGCGGCATATCGACAGGGAAGTACGACGCAATCCCGCGATCCCGGTGAGAAATTCTCAAACCGCCTTTAGCGCGCCTTCGCCGTTTACGGTCGCGCAAGGCGAATTTGAATGACGTCGGTCGTCGCCGCCCTAAATCCGGCCTCGCAATAGCTTAGATAGAACTGCCAGAGTTTCTTGAATTTGTCGTCGAAGCCGAGGGCCACAATATCGTCCCAGGCAGCGAGGAAGCGCCTGCGCCATTCCGCAAGCGTCGCCGCATAATCCTGTCCGAATGCGGACGTGTCTTGCCAGGAAAGGCCGGCGCGGCTCACTTCGTTCTTCAATGCGCGCTCCGAAGGCAGCATGCCGCCGGGGAATACGTACCGCTTGATGAAATCCGTCGAGTGCGAATAGGTGTCGAAAAACCGGTCTGCAATGGTGATCGTCTGGATGCCGGCGGCCCCGCCGGGCTTCAGCAACTCGCGGACTTTGGCGAAATAGGCGGGCCAGTATTCCTGGCCGACGGCTTCGAACATCTCGATCGAAGCGATCTTGTCATATGCGCCGCCCGCGTCGCGATAGTCGAGCAGTTTGAATTCGACGCGATCCCCCAGCCCCTCGCGCTGGATGCGCCGTCTTGCATAGTCGAGCTGCGATGGAGAGATGGTAAGGCCGGTGACTTTTGCGCCGACTTCCTTCGCTGCGAATTCCGCGAAGCCGCCCCAGCCCGACCCGATCTCAAGGATGCTTTCGTCCGGCTTTAAATCGATCGACTGCGCGAGCGTGCGGTATTTGTTCGTCTGCGCGGCGGAAAGGTCGCGGGCGCCGGCGCCGAACCGCGCTGACGAATATGTCATCGTGCGGTCGAGCCACTTCTCGTAGAACGCGTTGCCAAGATCGTAATGCGCCATGATGTTGCGGCGCGAACCGGCGCGCGTGTTTTTGTTGACGAGATTGTGCCGGATGCGTTCGAAAAACGCGATCAGCGGCGTCTTTGTGAACGCGTCGCGCACGAAGTCGGCGTTACGCGCAAAAACATAGAGCACATCCGTAACGGCCGGGGAATCCCACTGACCGTCCGCATAACTCTCAAAAAAACCGATGTCGCCGCCAAGAACAGAGCGGCGCGCGAACGCGAAATCGCGAACGAGGATCACTCCCTCCGACTGCGCTTCTTCAGCGCCTGCAAACAACAGCTCGCGGCCATCCGGAAGGATAAAACGCAACGACCCGTAGCGAATGCGCGAAGCCATGTTGCAGGCGAGTCTGAAAAAGACTGGCAGCCCGGAGAGATCCTGACTTTGGCTCAATTGAGCGTCTTTTTCTCGCCCCATAGTCCCGACGGTCTCCATGCGGCTTCCCCTATTTAAGCGTCTTGCCCGGCTGTTTCCAGACGCGCGGCTGATGATTTCATGTCCTGATAGGCGGCTAGCGCGCGCTTCCTCGATTGATCGAGATCAACGATCGGGCGCGGATAGGCGGATGACGACGCAAATTCCGGCGATTTCCACGGGGCGTGGATCAGATCAGCCGGCAAAGAGGAGATTTCGGGGACGAATTTGCGCACATAGCGGCCCTCTGGATCGAATTTTTCGCCCTGCGTCACCGGGTTGAAGATCCTGAAATAAGGCGCTGCGTCACGGCCGCTGCCTGCGACCCACTGCCAGCTTGCGGCGTTGCTCGCGGGATCGGCGTCGATAAGCGTATCCCAGAACCAGCGCTCGCCCTTTTGCCATGGAATAAGCAGGTTCTTGGTCAGAAAACTTGCGACAATCATCCGTACACGGTTGTGCATCCACCCCGTGCGCCAAAGTTCGCGCATGCCGGCGTCGACGATCGGAATTCCTGTTTGGCCGCGCGTCCAGGCGTGAAAGCTGCGCTCGTCGTCGCGCCACGGGAATTCCTTGAATTCGCCGCGCAAGGGAGCCGTCGGTATTGACGGGTTGAAGTAGAGCAGATGATAGGCGAATTCGCGCCAGACAAGTTCAGACAGAAACTTCATGCCTTCGACTTCGCGAACTGCGCCTGAGGCGATCGCAGTCTGGGCCGCGTTCCACACGCGAAGGGGGCTGATCGTTCCAAGCGCAAGGTGGGGAGAAAGGCGCGACGTGCCGCGCAGATCCGGCCGGTTGCGATCCTCGCCATAGGTAGAGGCCGCATGCGAGAGAAAGCGGTCAAGCGCTTTTGCCGCGCCGCTTTCGCTTGCTGTCCGAGCCTCGCCGAATTCCGCAGCCCAGTCGGGCGCTGCGGGCAAAAGGCGGAGCGCATCCAGATCATCTGATTTCAGCTTGCTCGAATGTGCGAGCGCCGCTGCTGCCGGCTTCTTGATCTCGCGCCGGCCTGGACCGAGCGCGCGCACCGTATTCCAGAAAGGCGTATAGACCCGGTACGGTCCGCCGGATTTCGTTTCGACCTCCCACGGTTCGCGCAACAGCGATCCGTTGAACGATTGCGCTTCGACGCCGTCGCGTTTCAGCGCTTCCTTGACCTCCCGGTCCGTCGCCACATCTTCGGCCGAATAGCGCCGGTTCCAGAAGGCTGCGGCGGCGCCCACCTCCTTTGCGACCGATAGAAGGGTCCCGGCTTCAGGGCCGATTCGCAGAAGGAGCGGGATTCCCAATCGATCTAGGCCATCCCGCAACGAGGCAAGCGCGTGGTGCAAAAACCACCGCTGCGCGCCGCCGGGGGCGAAAGCGCGCCCGGCGTCAAGAATATAGACCGCCGCAACCGGACGGCGCGCGGCGATCGCTGCGGACAAGGCCGGGTTGTCGGCTAAGCGCAGATCCCGGCGAAACCAGAGGAGGGAGGTCGTCACATTCATTTCGTTGTCTACGCGCCGCCCCATAGACCGGATGCGCGGAACCTCGTAAAATTCCAAAATAGTTTGTGGGGATAGGGGACGCTACCGTGAACGCAGACGCTATTCTTCAGTCGATCGGCCTTGGCGAATTTTTGAGCCGGGACGTTTTGGGCGTCCAGCTCCTTATTCTGGCGCTGACGGCGACACTCTTTGTATTCTCCCTTGCGATCATGATCATGACCATGAAGTCGGCAGGCGGTGCGCGCAGGGCGCGGCACGAAGCCGAAGCGCATATTCGAACCGCGCAGGACTTTGTTGTCGAAGCCAGACAATTGTCTGCGCAAATCGACCGCGCGACGGCGCGCGGGAAGGTTGGCGGCGCGGACGGCGCTGCGCCGATAAGAATAAGCGCGCGCGAAACGACCGCGGAAGCGGATGTCGAAATCGTCGATCTTAGGCGTTCTGACGTCGTCTCGAACCGCAATCTCGATGCAGCCAAGGAATCGGCGACCGTGCCGAAGGGACTGCTTGGACGCTCGCGGCGCCGTTGAGGCTTGATCAATCCGCTATAGAACGCCCGTCGAAAGACAGTCATGGACGTGCAGAAGTCCGACCGGCTTTCCGTCGATCGTGACGAACAGCGCAGTGATTTTCCCTTTGCTGAGCAGCGCAAGCGCTTCTCCTGCTAGCGTCTCTGGCGCTACTGTTTTGGGGGTCTTCGTCATGACTTCGCTTACAGCCGAGGTTGCATCGGCCCTGCCAAAGGCGCGGCGAAGATCGCCGTCCGTCAATATTCCAACGAGCGCGCCTTCGCGGTTGACGATACCGACGCAGCCAAAGCCGCCTGCATTCAATGTGCGCACGGCGTCGGCGAGCGGCGCAGTGTCGATGCAAAGCGGCAGACGTTCGTTTCCGTGCATCATGTCGCTGACGCGGCGAAGCGCGGCGCCGAGATTGCCGCGCGGATGAAAGCCGTGAAAATCGCTGGCGGTGAAGCCCTTGTCGCGAAGCAGGGCGACGGCGAGCGCGTCGCCCAAGGCCATCATCATCGTCGTCGACGTGGTCGGCGCCCGTGTCTCGCCGCACGCTTCCTTTGCATCCGGAAGAATGAGGCGCGCGTTCGCTTTCGCCGCGAGGGTCGATCCGGCGCCGCAGGTGATTGCGACCAGCGGAACTGAAAAGCGCTGCGCATAGGCGAGCAGATCGCTCATTTCCGGCGTCTCGCCAGATTTCGACAGAGCGAGAATTCCATCGTCGCGCGTGATCATTCCAAGATCGCCATGGCTCGCTTCGCCGGGGTGGACGAAAATCGCCGGCGCGCCTGTCGATGAAAGCGTCGCTGCGATCTTGCGGGCGACATGGCCGGATTTGCCCATGCCGGTTGCGATGATCTTGCCCTTGACGCCCTTTAGAATTTCGACCGCGCGGCTGAACTCTCCATCAAGCGACGCTTTCAGGGCTTCGAGGCCCGCGATTTCTACGGCGAGAACCTCCCGTCCAGCTTCTAGATGCGTAGTCATAGCTTTCGGGCGCCTATCGCAGGGGCGGCCTTGCCGAAGCGGCCGCGTCGTTTCATTTAAGGCAGGCATTTACGGAAAGTTCGGCGGAAACGCCAATAGGAGCAGGAATGGCCCAAACGACGAAGCCGGCGAATGACATTGTCCGAATCCGGACCGGCGGCGGGGAGATTTCGATCGGCAACCGGCTAAGATTGTCGATCATCGCGGGGCCGTGCGTTCTTGAAAGCAGAGCTCATGCGCTTGAATGCGCCATGGCGCTGAAGGAAATCGCCGACCGGCTCAAAGTCGGTCTCATTTACAAGACATCCTACGACAAGGCGAACCGCACCAGCGGCGGCGCGGTTCGGGGCGCCGGACTTGAAGCCGCCTTGCCGATTTTTGCAGAGATACGCGAGAAGACGGGTTTGCCGGTTTTGACCGATGTCCATGAAGCCGGTCACTGTCCGGCGGCGGCGAGCGCCGTCGATGTTCTGCAGATACCGGCGTTCCTTTGCCGGCAGACCGATCTTTTGATTGCAGCCGCGAAGACCGGAAAAGTGGTGAACGTGAAAAAAGGACAGTTCCTCGCGCCCTGGGACATGAAGAATGTCATTTCAAAGGTGACCGGCGCTGGAAATCCGAATGTCCTCGTCACGGAACGGGGCGCAAGCTTTGGCTACAACACGCTTGTGTCCGATTTCCGCGGCGTTCCGATCATGGCCGCAGAAACCGGCGCGCCGGTCGTGTTCGATGCAACTCATTCGGTGCAACAACCGGGCGGGCAGGGATCGTCGTCAGGCGGACAACGTGAATTTGTTCCAACCCTTGCGCGCGCGGCGGTCGCGGTCGGCGTTGCGGCGGTCTTCGCCGAAACGCACCCAGATCCCGACAAGGCGCCGTCCGATGGGCCCAATATGATCCCGCTCCGGCAGTTCGAGGCGTTTGTTCGCGATCTCCTTGCGATTGACGCAGTCGCCAAAGCGAGGGGAAGCCTTCACGGCTATGCGCCGTGATCGGGCACCAGAGGTTCCGCCTTGCGGGCGGTCGGCAATAGGCCGAAGGTGCGTCCGCTGGGGCCAGCGGCAAAGGACCTTTCCATGAAGAAGGCGACCGGAATCTGTGCAGGCGTTCTGGCGGCGCTCGGCGCTGCAAGCGCCGGCGTTCCAGACAGCACAGCGCTAGATCGTTTCGATAGCACAGGCGAAACCGTGGCCTGCATCAGCGCGCGCTCGTTCGACATCAAGGCGGTCGACGAAAGCACGTTTCTCTTCAAAGTCGGCGTCGGCGACTTTTACGTCAACAGGACGCGCAACGCCTGCAATGGGGCAACATCGAGGTTCGTACGCATCGACGTCATCCTTTTCGGATCGCAGCTGTGCAGCGGCGAAATCCTGAAAGTGGTCGAGCAACGAAGCGGTATTTTTCAGGGTTCATGCAGCCTCGGCGATTTCGAGAAGCTGAACAAGAAACCCGCCGAGTAGCCATCGGATTCCTCTAAACCGAAAGGCGCCGCGCGCCCCATTAGTGCGCGGATCTTCCATGTTTGGGAGCGTGATCTCTCACGGGCGCCACTTCCGGCTGTATCGACGGACTTATCGCAGATTTTTGGTTAATCGCCTTGATTTTTCCATATTTCAGATGTAATTGTATAACATCACTGAATTGGCGGCTGCGTTTTTAGCCGGTGATCTGGAGAAGAGTTCACTCCTGGGTGTCTTGGTTTCGTTGCGTAGAGTTCAAGTTGCGTATTCGAGGCGGGCGGCGCCGAGTCCCCCATAGACGCCGCCCGTTTCACCTGCATTGAGCTGGCCCCTTACCGGGGCTTTTTTGTTGCGCGGCGTCTGCGCCTCTGCTAAGCGCGCCGCTCCGCACGGAAGGCGAGGGCTGAAGACCATGCCCGACCCGCACCGCGCACCCTTCGCAACGCTGGAAGGATCATATGGCGAAGAAAATCACTGGCTACCTGAAGCTTCAGGTGGCGGCAGGTTCTGCGAACCCGTCGCCTCCCATCGGCCCCGCGCTCGGCCAGCGCGGCCTTAACATCATGGAATTCTGCAAGTCGTTCAATGCGCAGACGCAAGCGATGGAAAAGGGGATGCCGATCCCCTGTGTAATCACGATTTTTTCCGACAAATCGTTCACGTTCGCGATGAAGACGCCGCCGGCGTCTTATTATCTGAAGAAGGCGGCGAAGATTGAAAAAGGCGGCGCAACCGCCGGCCGCACGATTGCGGGTTCAGTGACGCAAGCCCAGTGCCGCGAAATCGCCCAGGCGAAACTGAAAGACCTCAATACAAACGACCTCGACGCCGCGACCAAGATCATCATGGGTTCGGCGCGCGCGATGGGTCTAGAGGTGAGGAGCTAGTTCGATGGCGAAACTCGGAAAACGTATCAAAGCTGCCCGCGCAGCAGTCGATCGCAACAAAAGCTATTCGGTCGTCGAAGCGGCGAAAATCGTCAAAGCGAATGCAAAAGCGAAATTCGATGAAACCATCGATATTTCGATGAACCTCGGCGTCGATGCGCGTCATGCCGACCAGATGGTCCGCGGCGTCGTCTCGCTGCCGCACGGCACCGGCAAGACGGTTCGCGTCGCCGTCTTTGCAAAAGACAAGAAAGCCGAAGAAGCGCGCGCCGCCGGCGCCGATATCGTCGGCGACGCCGATCTCGTGGAGAAAATCCAGGGCGGCTTCATGGACTTCGACCGCGTCATCGCGACGCCGGACATGATGGGCCTTGTCGGCAAGCTCGGCAAAGTTCTCGGACCGCGTAACCTGATGCCGAACCCGAAAGTCGGCACCGTAACGCCGAACGTCGCGCAGGCGGTCAAGGACGCCAAGGGCGGCTCGGTCGAGTTCCGGATCTCGAAAGTCGGAAACCTCATCCACGCCGGCGTCGGCAAGGCGAGCTTTTCTGACGAGCAGATCGCCGAGAACATCAAGGCGTTCATCGACGCCGTTCAAAAGGCGAAGCCGTCTGGCGCCAAAGGCACCTACATCAAGAAGGTCGCGGTTTCCTCGACCATGGGCCCGGGCGTGAAGATCGACACGGCTGTCGGCGCTTAAGCGTCGGCATCTTTGAATTTTGGAAAGGCGGCGCCGCAAGCGCCGCCTTTCGTTTTTCTGGTTCGTGCGCTCACAGATTAGGTGGTATCAAGAAAATGGGCAAAGCAGTTGTGCCTGACAATCTTATCGTCTGAGTGTAGAATGTCGATTTTTATATAAAAAACAATAATAACTTGAATGAGATGCTGTATTGTACCAGGTAAAATCACTTGATACCACTTTATAGGGGGGAGACTATGAGAAATTTATTTCTCGGAATACCGCTTGCTCTGGCGCTTGGAGCCTGTGCTTCTTACGATGCCAAGTCGGTAAACCTTCAAAAGCCTAACGTGTATGCCTCAAACGTAGTGCGTGACGATTTCGATGTCGGCGCCAAAGCGTTGGAAACAGATGCAGAGACGAAAGCGGTTTTCGACGAAAGGCTCGTCCGTAAAGGGATCTATCCGGTCCAAATAGCGATTGAAAATAAATCCGCAAAAACCTTGTTGGTGGTGCGGGACCAGATTGAACTCTCCGGCGCTGTGACAAATGCGATCCGTCCCATGAGCTCGATCGAGGTCGCCGAAAATGTCGAAGATAATGTGATCGCCCATGCGATCTTTGGATTCGGCATATTGTCCTATGCTGCAGCGGAAAACGCCAACGACGAACGCGAAGCCGACTATGCCAATAAGCAGATGCCTCAGGAATTGGTAATCCGGCCGGGGCGAGTTGCTGGTGGTTTTGTTTTCTTCAAGCTCCCAAGAGGAGAGAAACTGGGCGGGAAGACACTGGTTGTGCCTGTTGCCGACGCGGCCAATGCCTCGGATATGAAAGCTGTAGAGGTCCAAATCCAGTAGGCGGATTTAGGCGAACAAAAGGCCTTTACTTCACTCAATTGCACAAAGGCGGCGCGGCAAGCGCCGCCTTTCGCATTTTGAGCGAAATCCTGAGTGAAAATACAATTTACTGGCTCGACGGATTCCGGCGCGTCGTCCGTTTAAGCATTGGACGCGGCGAATGCCGCGCCCGAAGGCTTTCGAAAAGAAGCTCTTTGACAAGTCTGGATGGCTCTCATCTGCGGCGGCGATGCTGCGATGAGATGCGAATGGAACAACGCCGGCGCTGATTAGAAAATGGCGTCATAGGCGAAGGCGCCCCCATGTGTGGTCGCTGCGCCAAGGGCTCAAGGTCAGTCGGGACGCGCGTATTTCGCGGCGAGCCAATGGATACCGGCCATATGCTGACAATCATGGCTTGCGAGGTAATGGATGACGCCCAAAAGCGTCACATCGCCATAGCCCTCGAACTCGGCGGTCCGCGATAAGTCCTCCGCGCGCAAGGCAGTCAATGTTGCGACTGTTTCGGCGCGCGCCGTCTCGAAGGCTAAAAGGGCCGCCTCCAGCGAAGCCTGCGTATAGCGGCGCTCGATGCTAAGCGCATGGCCGTCGATTGAGGCCAGGAAAGGGTGGTCTTCGGAAAGCGTTCTGCCAATCCTTTGATGGTAGCCGTCAATTTCGATGTCGCGGAGATGGCAGACCTGCTGACGGATGGTCATATTTTCGGCCGGAGAGCCGGTCCAATCGGCGGGCGCAAAATCGAGGACGGCGGCGGTCGCCGAAGCGGTCTGGCGGCGAAGCGCTGCAGGAAATTGGGAAAGGTCATTTAAAATGCCGTCAAGGCTGGGCGTCGGAGCGGGCACGTGGCGTCACCTGTCGGTTGATTGAATAAGGCAAGCGTAACGAGCGCCACGCGCCGCCAAAATTGATTTCTTCTCATGCTCCCCTTGTTTTCCTCATAAAAGCGGGTATTACCCCCGCCTCGCGGACCGGCTTGCCGGTGCGCACCCTGTCCAAGACTGCGGGTGTCTCCAGATGGAGACTTAATCGCCCCGCATAGACAGAAGACAAAGGATCAACCGGTTCCGGCCGGCAGGTTCGATTGACCTTCTGGGGCAGGCTCCAGCGCAATGGGCGCGGGGCCGCAAGGTTCCAAGCTTTCAATGCGCAGTCGAGTGCCCGGTTTCTCCTGAGACCGGGAATAAGACGTTTCTGGGCGCGGTGCCCGGAAGCGAATGGCCAAGGAAGGGACAAAGTCCGATGGACAGAACCCAGAAGGCGGATCAGATCGAGTGGATCGGCAAGGTGTTCGACCAGAACGCCGTTGTCGTGGTCGCCAATGGCGGCCTCACGGTTTCCCAAATGACGGAACTGCGCAGCGAACTCACCAAAGCCGGCGCCGGCATGAAGGTTATCAAGAACAAGCTCGCCCAGATCGCCATCTCCGAAAAGCCGGCCAAAAAGATCGCAGATCTTTTCAAGGGGCCGACTGCAATCGCGTTCTCAGAGGACCCGGTCGCAGCGGCGAAAGTCATCGACGCCTACGCCAAGAAGAACGAAAAGCTCGTCATTCTCGGCGGCGCGATGGGTGCGGAAACGATGAATGCGGCGGGCGTCAAGGCGCTCGCTTCCATGCCCTCGCGTGAGGAACTGCTCGGCCAGATCGTTCAGACGATCATGTCGCCGGCGGCGAACCTCGTCAGCGCCATTACGGCTCCGGGCGCTCAGCTCGCGGGCATCATCGAGACCCTCGAAAAAAGAGAAGCGGCCTGATCGCCGGACCTGAAATCCACCAACAAGGAACCTGAAAATGACTGACCTTAACAAAATTGCTGAACAGCTCGTCGGCCTCACTCTCCTCCAGGCGGCGGAACTGAAAACCATCCTGAAGGACAAGTACGGCATCGAGCCGGCGGCGGGCGCGGTTGCGGTCGCGATGCCGGGCGCGGCTGCCGCGGCGGTTGAAGAGAAGACGGAATTCAACGTCGTTCTCGTCGACGCGGGCGCCAAAAAGATCGAAGTGATCAAGGAAGTTCGCGCGATCACCGGTCTTGGCCTGAAAGAAGCCAAGGACCTCGTCGAGGCCGGCGGCAAAACGGTGAAGGAAGCCGTTTCGAAGGTCGAAGCCGAAGAGATCAAGAAGAAGCTCGAAGCGGCCGGCGCCAAGGTCGAGCTCAAGTAAGACCGGATCGCCGGTTCTAAGCCGGGCAGGGGTCGACGAACGGGGCGAAATCCCCAAAATCGTCCCCCGCCTGGCCGGAAAGCGGCGCGTTTGGCGGCTCTCCAGCCCACGGAGATTTGCAAGAATTTTCTTGACAAATCTCGATTTCGGGGGTTGCGGCGACTGCCCGGCGCGCCTATTAACGACGTTCGCTGACGGCGGGGGGCCTGTGGATGGGTTTCCTGCGGCGGCGGCAGGCGATGCGGCGACGTGCTTCGGAAAATCGAGAACTGACAATTTAACTGCCTGACAACCCCCGGGCGATTTCACGCGCCCGTGCGGGGTGTTTTCGCGCATTCAAGCCGGCCTCGATGGGGACGGAATGGATTGCGTGGGACAGGCTGACCCGTGCGAGGAAAAAGATGGCGCAATCCTTCGTTGAAAAAAAACGTATCCGCAAAAACTTCGGCCGCATTGGCGACGCGGCCCCGATGCCGAACCTCATTCAGGTTCAAAAGGACAGCTATGAGCAGTTCCTGCAGCGGCGGATAAAGCCTGCGGATCGTCTCAACGAAGGCATTGAAGCGGTCTTCCAGTCGGTTTTTCCGATCATGGACTTCACCGAAACGGCGGTGCTCGAATTCGTATCCTACGAATTCGAAGAGCCGAAGTTCGACGTCGAAGAGTGCCAGCAGCGCGACATGACCTATGCGGCGCCGCTCAAGGTGACGCTGCGCCTCGCGGTTTTCGAGGTCGACGAAGAGACCGGCGCGAAGTCGATCCGCGACGTGAAGGAGCAGGAAGTCTACATGGGCGACATCCCGCTCATGACGGACAACGGCACCTTCATCATCAACGGCACCGAGCGCGTCATCGTCTCGCAGATGCACCGCAGCCCCGGCGTCTTCTTCGACCACGATCGCGGCAAGACCCATTCATCGGGCAAGCTGCTTTTTGCCGCGCGCATCATTCCCTATCGCGGCTCCTGGCTCGACTTCGAGTTTGACGCGAAAGACATCGTCAACGTCCGCATCGATCGCCGCCGCAAATTGCCGGCGACGACGCTGCTTTATGCGCTCGGCATGGATCAGGAAGAAATCCTCGACTCCTTCTTCGATCGCGTTGCGCACACGAGAACGAAGACCGGCTGGACGATGCCGTATCGCGCCGAACGCGCGAAGGGCGTCAAGCTTGAGCGCGATCTCATCGACGCCAAGACCGGCAAATCGGTCGCTGAAGCCGGCAAGAAGCTTTCCGCCAAAGCCGCGCGCGAACTCGCCGACGGCGGGCTGAAGCAGCTTCTCCTTTCGAACGAAGAGATGGTCGGCCGGTATTTCGCGTCGGACCTCGTCAACTTCGAAAACGGAGAGATCTTTGCTGAAGCCGGCGACGAGATCACCGAGAAGACGCTCAAGATGCTCGAAGAAATCGGCATCGATCATTTCGACACGATCGACGTCGACCACCTCGTCATCGGCGCCTATATGCGCAACACGCTCGCGGCAGACAAGAATTCGAACCGCGAACAGGCGCTGATCGATATCTATCGCGTCATGCGCCCGGGTGAGCCGCCGACGCTCGAAACGGCGGAGAGCCTTTTCTACGGCCTGTTCTTCGATCCGGAGCGTTACGACCTTTCGGCCGTCGGCCGGGTGAAAATGAACATCCGCCTCGAATTCCAGACGGATGATACGGTTCGCACGCTGCGCAAGGAAGATATTCTGAAAGTCCTGCGCACCCTGACGGATCTGCGCGACGGCCGCGGCGAAATCGACGACATCGACAACCTTGGCAACCGCCGGGTGCGGTCGGTCGGCGAATTGATGGAAAATCAGTATCGCATCGGCCTCCTCCGCATGGAGCGCGCGATCAAGGAACGCATGTCGTCGGCGGAACTTGAAACGCTGATGCCGCACGACCTCATCAACGCCAAGCCCGTCGCGGCGGCGGTTCGCGAGTTCTTCGGCTCCTCGCAACTCTCGCAGTTCATGGACCAGACGAACCCCTTGTCCGAGATCACCCACAAGCGCCGTCTTTCGGCGCTTGGGCCGGGCGGTCTGACGCGCGAGCGCGCGGGCTTTGAAGTCCGCGACGTTCACCCGACGCATTACGGCCGGATCTGCCCGATCGAAACGCCGGAAGGCCCGAACATCGGCCTCATCAACTCGCTGGCAACCCACGCGCAGGTCAACAAATACGGCTTCATCGAGAGCCCGTACCGCAAGGTCATCGACGGCAAAGTGACGGACGACGTCGTCTATCTCTCGGCGATGGAAGAACAGCGTTACGCGGTCGCGCAGGCGAACGCGGAAATCGACAAGAACGGCAAGCTCGTCAACGAATTCGTCAACTGCCGCGTCGGCGGCGAGGCGATGCTGATGCCGCGCGACGAAGTCAAATATATCGACGTCTCGCCCAAGCAGCTCGTTTCGGTCGCAGCAGCGCTCATTCCGTTCCTTGAGAACGATGACGCGAACCGCGCCCTCATGGGCTCGAACATGCAACGCCAGGCGGTGCCGCTTCTGCAGGCGGAAGCTCCGTTTGTCGGAACCGGCATGGAAGCAATCGTCGCGCGCGATTCAGGCGCGGTCGTCGTCGCCAAGCGTCCGGGCGTCATCGAACAGGTCGACGCCCAGCGTATCGTCATCCGCGCGACCGAAGAAACCGATCCGACAAAGCCGGGCGTTGATATCTTCAACCTGCGGAAATTCCAGCGCTCGAACCAGTCGACCTGCATCAACCAGCGTCCGCTGGTTAAAATCGGCGATATCGTCAGGGCAGGCGACATCGTCGCCGACGGTCCGTCCACGGACCTTGGCGAACTTGCGCTCGGCAAGAACGTGCTCGTCGCGTTCATGCCCTGGAACGGCTACAACTTTGAGGACTCGATCCTCATCTCCGAACGCATCGTGCGCGACGACGTTTTCACCTCGATCCACATCGAGGAATTCGAAGTCATGGCGCGCGACACCAAGCTCGGGCCGGAAGAGATTACGCGCGATATCCCGAACGTCTCGGAAGAAGCGCTCCGGAATCTCGACGAAGCCGGCATCGTCGCCATCGGCGCTGAGGTCAATCCGGGCGACATTCTCGTCGGCAAGATCACGCCGAAGGGCGAAAGCCCGATGACGCCGGAAGAAAAGCTTCTGCGCGCCATTTTCGGCGAGAAAGCCTCAGACGTTCGCGACACCTCGCTGAAACTGCCGCCTGGCGCGTCGGGAACGGTCGTCGAAGTCCGCGTCTTCAACCGCCACGGCGTTGAAAAGGACGAGCGGGCAGTTGCGATCGAGCGCGAGGAAATCGAACGCCTCGCCAAAGACCGCGACGACGAACTTGCGATCCTTGAACGCAACATCTTCGGCCGCCTGAAAACCCTGCTGCTCGGCAAAGAAGCCGTCGCCGGGCCGAAGGGCATGGACAAAGGCAAGATCTCCGAAGCGATCCTTGACGACCTGTCGAAGGGTCAATGGTGGAAGATCGGTCTTTCCGACGAAGCCGCCATGGCGGAAGTCGAAGCGCTGAAGAAGCAGTATGACGAAAGCCGTCAGCGCCTCGAAGCGCGTTTCGACGACAAGGTCGACAAGCTGAAGCGCGGCGACGAACTGCCGCCGGGCGTCATGAAGACCGTCAAGGTTTTCGTCGCCGTGAAGCGCAAGCTGCAGCCGGGCGACAAGATGGCCGGCCGTCACGGAAACAAGGGCGTTATCTCGAAAATCGCGCCGATCGAAGACATGCCGTTCCTTGAAGACGGCACGGCGGTCGACATCGTTCTCAATCCGCTCGGCGTGCCGTCGCGGATGAACGTCGGTCAGATTCTCGAAACGCACCTCGGCTGGGCGTGCCGCGGTCTCGGGAAGCAGATCGGCGACGTTCTCGAACTTTGGGACGCCGGCCGTGCGACGCGCGACGACGTTTCCGCCAAAATCCGGGACATCTACGGCGAAGATCAGATCCTGCCGCGCTCAAATGAAGAGCTTCGCGAGTTGACGGGCAATCTGACGCGCGGCGTTCCAATTTCGACGCCGGTCTTTGACGGCGTTCGCGAACCCGACATCGTGAAAATGCTGCAGAAGGCAGGCCTCGAAACTTCGGGGCAGGTGACGCTCTATGACGGCCGCACGGGCGAGCAGTTCAAGCGGAAGGTGACGGTCGGCTACAAGTACCTCTTGAAGCTGCACCACCTCGTTGACGACAAGATCCACGCGCGCTCGATCGGGCCGTATTCGCTGGTCACCCAGCAGCCGCTCGGCGGCAAGGCCCAGTTCGGCGGCCAGCGCTTCGGCGAAATGGAAGTCTGGGCGCTCGAAGCCTACGGCGCCGCTTACACGCTGCAGGAAATGTTGACCGTCAAGTCGGACGACGTCGCAGGCCGCACCAAGGTCTACGAAGCGATCGTCAGAGGCGACGACAATTTCGAAGCGGGCATTCCGGAAAGCTTCAACGTGCTTGTGAAGGAAATGCGCTCGCTCGGCCTCAACGTCGAGCTTTTGAACAGCTGATGCGCCTTGAATACCGGAGCGCCGGCGACGGCGCTCCGATCGTTCGCACTGAAATTTGACGGCGGCGTATCCGCCAATCGAAAGAGGTCTCCATGTCTCAGGAAATGATGAACATCTTCAATCCTGCCGCGCCGCAGGCGACGTTCAATCAAATCCGCATCTCGATCGCGAGCCCGGAGAAGATTCTCTCCTGGTCGTATGGCGAGATCAAAAAGCCGGAAACGATCAATTACCGCACGTTCAAACCGGAACGCGACGGTCTCTTCTGCGCGCGCATCTTCGGCCCGGTGAAGGACTACGAGTGCCTTTGCGGCAAGTACAAGCGCATGAAGTACAAAGGCATCACCTGCGAAAAGTGCGGCGTTGAAGTCACGCTGACCAAGGTCCGCCGCGACCGCATGGGCCACATCGAGCTTGCAGCGCCGGTCGCCCATATCTGGTTCCTGAAATCGCTGCCGAGCCGCATTTCCCTGATGCTCGACATGACGCTGAAGGATGTCGAGCGCGTTCTTTATTTCGAACAGTTCATCGTCATCGAGCCGGGCCTTACGCCGCTTGAAAAGCACCAGCTGCTGACCGAGGAAGAGTATCTCAAGGCGCAGGAAGAATACGGCGAAGACTCTTTCACCGCCGGCATCGGCGCTGAAGCGATCCGCGAAATCCTCGTCTCGCTCGATCTTGAGGCGATTGCCGACCATCTGCGCATCGAGATCGCGGAATCGACTTCCGAATTGAAGCCGAAGAAGCTCGCCAAGCGTTTGAAGCTCATCAACGCCTTCCTCGAATCCGGCAATCGCCCGGAATGGATGATCATGACGATCGTTCCGGTCATTCCGCCGGAACTTCGCCCCCTCGTTCCGCTCGACGGCGGCCGCTTCGCGACGTCGGATCTGAACGACCTTTATCGCCGCGTGATCAACCGCAACAACCGGTTGAAGCGCCTGATCGA
>JBGSLM010000070.1:0-4020 GCA_041740755.1 Parvularculaceae bacterium
CTCGATCGAGCGCGCGGTCCGCCGCCGCGATTGCAGCTTCCTGATCGCCGGCGTTTGCCGCCAGATATGAAATGACAATGTCGATGAACGCCGCGTTGACGATCCAGTTTGCGTTGGCTGAATCGCGCGCAAGAAGCCGATCCGCCGTCGCTGAGGCTGCGGCGACGGCGTCGTTCGCCTGCGACAGCTCGCCAAGGCCGATATAGGCTTCTGCAAGGCGGCGCTGCGCCGTCACCGCAGTGTCGAGCGCCTGATAGTTTTCAGACTGCGGGCCGGCTGCGTCGCCATAGACCAGCAGTTGGCGCTCGATGAGCGTGACCGCATTGCCGTAAGTGCCGCGCAGCAATTCGGCGTAGGCCTGCCAGGACAGCGCGTAAGCATAGGCGAAAGCGACCTTTTCGTCATTCCGCGCAGCCTCGGACAGAATGCGTCGCTCTTCGATCGATTTTGCAAAGAGGGCGATCGCCTCGTCATACGACGCTTCGTTGAATTTCAAGATCCCGAGATTGTTCGTCGCATAAGCGTATTCCAGGCGCCATTTCGGATCATTGGGATCGATTTCCAGCAACATCTCCGCGAGGCGCAGATATTCCATCAGCATGCGCTCGGCGGTCTCCATGTCGCGTTTGGCGCGCGCGACATCGCTGACATAAAAGACGGCTTGCGCATGTTCAAATATGCGGCCGGCGTTTTTCGGGCTGCGGCGCAGCAACTCGCCGGTGGTCGTTTCCGCCGCCAGATAAGCGCGTTCAGCGGAATCGAGATCATTGCGGCGAAAATCGATTGAGCCAAGCAGCAGCAGCGTCTTGGCGCGCTGTGCAAGCGCGTCATCGGAAAGCGATGCGAGATTTTGTCCGGAATAATAATTCATCGCGCGGTCGCCGACAGACTCAAGAACGTCAAGGCGGCCGACTTTTTCGAGACGATCCCGAAGGTCGGTGAGCATGAAGTCGATCAGGTTTTCCGCTTCGCCTCGCATTTTGGTCGCTTCGCGACCCTTCTCAATCGCGTAATAGGCGAGCGCCGCCGCAGCTGCGGTTCCAACCAATGAGGCGGAGGTGATAGTCCACGCCTGCCTTGCGCGGCGCGACGCCTCTCGGCGAACGAGATCGTCGAGGCCGACGCCAAGCATGCCGGCGGCAACTTTGAGCACCGCGTATCGCTTGCCGTCTCCGGACTCGCGGGCGTCCGCGGCGAGCGTCTCCGCAGGCGCCTCGGTGACATTGCCGTCCGCATCGAGCGCAAATCGCAGGGTTGGCGGGAAACATTCTTCGCTTTCGCGGCCGGCGATCAGCGTCGCGTTAGGCTCGCCGCTGATAATGAACGCAAAGACGCGGCCCGGACCGTTGAGCCTGTGGAAAAGTTTGATCTCTTCATTGACCCAGCGCGACTTCGCGGAATTTGGAGAACAAAGGACGATCTGGAATTCGCTGTCGGCGAGCGCGGTCTTGATCGCCGAATTGAGACTTCCCCCGACCGGCAAATCTTCCCGGTCGCGAAACACCGGCGACAGCCGCGCGGATTTTCCCTTGGCCTTAAGCGCGGACGAAAGCGATGACGGTGCGCGAAAGCGCTCCAACGATCGCTGAAGCCAGCTGGCTGACGCCTCGTCAGCGTGGCTGTAGCTGATGAATGCCTTATACTTTCGGTCGCTCACGCAATGGCCCCTTGATCTAACCTAGCCGCGGCGGCAAGCGGTTGGGAAGCCGCCCACATGCAATAGGCAGCAGGAAGAGCAGATGCCGGAATTGCCCGAAGTCGAAACTGTCCGCCGCGGTCTTGCCCCGGCGATGGAAGGGGCGGTGTTCGACGCGGTTGAAGCGCGACGGCCGGATCTTCGCTTTCCGCTTCCCAAGGACTTTCGCCAGAGACTTGAAGGAAACTCGGTCTGCCGGCTGGGCCGGCGCGGGAAATACATGACCGCCGACCTCTCGTCGGGCGAAACGCTCGTCATGCATCTCGGGATGACCGGGAGGTTCACTGTTCGGGGGTCATCTTCAGCGCGCCCGGGAATTTTCCATTACGCGGAGGCGGGCGACCCTGCGCATGACCATGTCGCATTTCGCATGACGGGACCCAACGGCGTGTGCCGGATTGACTATAATGACCCGCGCCGCTTTGGGTTCATGGATCTGGTCGATACCGCAGGCCTTGATTTATCACGTCATTTCGCGGGCATGGGGCCTGAGCCGCTGGAGCCTCAATTCACCCCTGAGAGTTTCAAAAGCGCCCTTTGCGGCCGGTCCGCCCCGATCAAGGCCGCTCTGCTGGATCAGTCCGTAGTTGCGGGGCTTGGCAACATCTATGTTTGCGAGGCGCTTTTCCGGGCGAAAATCTCTCCGCGCCGAAAGGCCGGAACCGTCAGCGCGGCAAAAGCCGCGTCGCTCCATGCTGCGATCCAGGCCGTTCTGGCGGAAGCGATTGAGGCCGGCGGTTCAACCTTGCGCGACTTTGCCGCTTCCGACGGCGCCCTTGGCTATTTCCAGCACCGTTTCGAGGTCTATGACCGGGAAGGGGAAGCCTGCCCGGCCTGCGGCGCGAAGGTCCAGCGGCTAGTACAGTCTGGAAGATCAACGTTTTTTTGCGGAAAATGCCAGCGTTGACCGCCCTGAACCTGCCGCAGGACGGCCGCTTTACAGGTCGTTGACGGCCTCAATCCCCGTAGCTATAAGCCACGCCTCGCTCGCGGCCCGGGATAGCCGGGCGGCGAATTAATCATTGAATTTGGCCGCTTAGGCCGCCGACCGGAAGCAGGACCCATGGCGAATACGTCGTCAGCGAAGAAAATGGTGCGCAAGATCGCAAAGCGCACCGCGGTGAACAAAGCGCGCCGTTCACGCGTGCGCTCTTCCATCCGCAAAGTCGAAGAAGCGATCGCCGCAGGCGATAAAGCCGCTGCAGCCGCCGCGTTCCGCGCAGCGCAGCCGGAACTGCACCGTTCGGTGACCAAAGGCATCGCGCACAAGTCGACCGTATCGCGCAAGCTTTCGCGTCTCGCCTCGCGCATCAAGGCGCTTTCAGCCTAACTCGTTGAAGTTCGCACAAGAATTTTCGCCCCGCCCGCATAACGCGCGCGGGGCGAATTTTTTGCGCACAAGGTCATTGCGTTTCGTGTGATGCGAGCGCACATTTTGCCGGACGCGCTTCGTGCGCACCGTGTGAATTTTCCACCATGTTTGCGTACGCTTTCGCTAAGTTTTTGTTTTGTCGCGAAGTGTCAAAAGTCAATGCGTCAATGCCCCAAAAAAGAGAAGAGAATCGACGCCAAAACTATTTACACGCGCGAATCGCTTGGATACGATCATTTCACAATTACGACGGACACGGACGAATTTGATCTTCCCTGCCTTGTCGGCCCAGTTTGAGTGTTGATTTTGCTGTTCCCCGCGATTGCTGCGGGGTCGCTGGAAACGAAGCGCTTCGGCGCGCAAGGAATGAGGGGCTGCAGATGCGCCAGTCTTACGCTGATTGCATGGTACAATTAGTTGGCGGATCTGCTTTTGTTACGACTGCGCTCAAATCGGTGTTTGCAGCCGTTACTTCCTAAAATCTGAGGGATCGCCTGCCTGCCAGGCGGTCTTGCTGACTCGTGGGGCCTGCGCCCGCGACGCATAATCGCGCGCGCGCCGGCTTTGGGCGGAATAAGAAGAATCGGGGCTATCTTAGATGTCGACCAACAACGCCAATTCGGCGCAAGAAAACTTTGCGCTTTTCCGTGAAACATTGATCAAGCGTTACGGTCAGGCCATTTACAGGTCGTGGTTTTCAGACCTGCTTCTTGATGATGTGCGCGAAGATGCGGTGACGCTTTCGACGGAATCTGATTTGCGCCGCGATCGTCTCGATCAGCAATTCAAGCTGGGACTTTTGCGCGCGTGGAGCGAAGACGTATTCCCAATTCGCCGTCTTCATTTCATCAAGCGCGACGGACTTAGCGCCGGCGCCGCGCGGGTTGCTGCGATGGCGCCGCCGTCGTACGTTTGCGGACAAGGCGACGCCATGCCGGCCCGGATCGGGCTT
>JBGSLM010000071.1:0-4328 GCA_041740755.1 Parvularculaceae bacterium
GTTCGCCGCCGCCAGTCTCGGCGCGAACACGCATCCATCCCCGCGCCCGCACGTCCCGATCCTCATTACCGGCCATCCCGCCGCCCCCGCCATCCCGCTCGCCGATGCCGGCGACGCAATTGCGCAAAAAATGGACGCCGACGCATCCATCTAGGGACATAGGCGTCGCGGAAGCAAACCTTTGTTCACACTGCCCGCTTAGAATTTGGCCAGATAAAGCCAATTTTAACCAAGAAAACCGCCGCGCATGGGCAATCAAAAAGACCTCACTCCGGAGGCGGCGACCTCCGCCGTCAAAGAAATCTCGCCCGACGAGCGGCGGCGCCATCGCCGCGTCGGCATCGCGCTGAAGGCGCGCATCCTGAAGGCTGACGGAGAGGAAGAACCCTGCCTCGTGGTCAACATTTCGGCCGGCGGCGCCTTGCTGAAAGCCGTCAACCCGCCGCAGGCCGGCGAAAAAGTCGTCGTCTATATTGACGATGTCGGGCGGTATGAAGGCCTCGTCATCCGCTCCGCCAAGCACCATTTCGCGGTCGATTACCGCGCACGCAAAGCTAAGACCCGGCGCGCCGCCGATAACCTTACCCATGCGCTGAACACCGCCCATATGCGGCTCGACCGGCGCCAGACCCCGCGCATCCGCCAGGACCAGCCGACTGTTCTGACGCTTGAAAGCGGCGAATCCTTCGCCTGTGAAATTCTCGACATTTCGCTCACCGGCGCCTCTGTCGCGATAGATCCAAAGCCCGAGCTTGGCACGATGGTCACTGTCGGGCGCACGCCCGCGAAGGTCGTCCGCCGGCACGAAAAGGGCGTCGGCGTCGTCTTCACCGGCCCCCCTGCGAAGATGGAAGAGGTCATCGAGCAGACTAAGTCTCCAAATGATACAAAAACGGTCGGCGCAGGATTTGCACCGCAATTCGGCAAGAAAGGCGCTTCTGCCTGACGGCTGAAAAAGCGGAGATCGCGCGCATGTTCGCAGACAACTGGTGCATCAAATCGAACGAAAGGGTCTATGGGCCCTATTCGTCGCGCGATCTGAAGAAATTCGCTCATGAAGGCCGCTTCGCCGCATGGTCGCTCGTTGCGCCCGCCGGCAGCCGCGACTGGAAAGAAGCGCGCCTTGAACCCGCTTTCGCGCAATTCTTCGGCTTTGAAGCGACGCCCAGCAACGCGCGCGGTTTCGGCAAACTGACCCAACATGGCGATGAGCGCGACGAATCGTCGGCCGCCGCAAATGACGCCGGGACAGCGCCGCCGCGCCGCGCACGTCCGCTGGGTCGCGACGCCAAATCTAATTCGCCTACGGAGCATCTAGAGCCGTCGAACTTCGTCATCATCTTCGACGTCGTGAACGCCGCCGCGAGCCGCGTTGAAAACGCCCTGACCAGTCTCGGCACCGCGTTCCGACTCGCTGAAAATGTGTGGACCGTCAACTGTTCGCTGACCGCGATCGGCGTCAGGAATGCGATAGCGCCGTTCCTTAGACCGAACGAGACGCTGTTCGTCATCGATGCGACGAACGGCCGGACTTCCTGGCAGAATTACGCGCCGGAAGCGCATTCGAAGATCACGCAGGCTTACGTTCACGGCCGCCACGGCTGAACCGCCGCGCTTTCAGCTTTGCGCCGACCTTCGACTGGGCTGAATTTTGCGGCGTGAGTCATCATTGCGACACTCCTGCAAAATCTTTGAGCGCCCCCTCGACCCGGCGGCGCAAACACCCATAGCCTCCACAAACAAGTCGACTTTGGCGTCCACCGTAACCGGCGGCTGAATGCGCAGATTGCTTCGAAGCGACCCTTTCCACCCGCCAGTCTCTGCGACGACCCTTTCCGCATCCCGATTTTTACGCTTTCCCTCTCGCGTGCGGCGCGCGGGCGGGACTTTGTTTGTCGCCGCCAGAGGAGAGAGTTGATGGCGAAACGCTCCGCCCAGACCCGGCGCCGGCAACAGCGTCATGGCGGTCCCAATGAGGAGTTTCACGACCAGGGCTATGAAGGCGACAATGTCCGCCGTCTTTTCGACGAGACGCATTGGTCGCCGCTCGGTCAGGAAAACGGGCGTGACCAAAAATACCGAAAGAACATCAGCGCGCACAATGACGCGCAGCAGGCGCTGATCGACGCCATCGACGCCTCGCCCCTCGTCTTCGCCGCCGGCGCCGCCGGCACTGGCAAAACCTATCTCGCCGTCGCGAAAGGCGTCGAAGCCCTCGAACAGGGGCGCGTCCGCCGCATCGTTCTCTCGCGCCCCGCCGTCGAAGCCGGAGAGAGCCTTGGTTTTCTTCCCGGCGACATGGAAGAAAAACTCTCGCCCTATCTGCGCCCGCTCTACGACGCGCTTTGCGACCGGATATCCGGCAAGCGCGTGAAAGCGCTGATGGCCGAAGGCGTTATCGAAATCGCGCCGATCGCGTATATGAGAGGACGAACGCTCAACAACGCCTATATCGTCATCGACGAGGCGCAAAACTGCACTTACGTACAGTTGAAGATGCTGTTGACGCGGCTTGGATGGAGTTCGTCGATGATCGTCACCGGCGATCCTGCGCAAACGGACCTCCTGCCCGGCATGTCAGGTCTTGAAGACGTCATGGGACGGCTTGAAAAGCTCGATCAGGTCTCTGTGGTGCGCTTCACGCGGGCCGATGTCGTCCGTCACCCGCTCGTCGCCGAGATGATCGACGCGCTTTAGCCTCAATTGGCGATCCGCGTTGCGCCATGCTATGAAGCCCGCAGTGCAAGCAACGGCTTTGGCGGGCCAGTAGAATGACGAATTACGGAATAGGCGGGGACGAAGTCAAACGGGAATCGAGCTGGCGTTATCCGCTCGGCATCTTCCTCGCGACGCTCATTTTGTGCGCGATATTTCTTTATTATTATGTCGGGCCGACCGTCGATGAGCTTGGCGGCAATGTGCCAAGTCCTGCGATCAGCGAAGAGCCGGTCGCGATATCGGTCTCAGGCGTCGAATTCGCAATTCCCGCAAATTACACGGTGTTTCCGCGCGACCGCCGAGGCGGCGCGCGCGACGAAGTATGGCTTTACGCGCTGTGGCCGACGCTGTCAGGCTACGCGCCGTCGCGCCGCGAAGACTTTGTCGAGAATGCGCCCGATACGCGCCGCATCGACGTGCTGATCGCCGCGCGCACATCGCCCTTCACCGAGCGCGAGCGCATCGACATTCTCTATATGCCGCAGACGATCGACCGGCGCGGCGCGCGCACGCCCTATCAACTGATCAAATATGAATTCAAGGAACAGCGCGCCAACGTCCCGACCAGCGGCTATTCAGGCGCCGAACTCTATCTCGGCGAGGGAGCGAACAAGGAAGTGATCGCAATCTTCTGCTTCAAGGAGCGTGAGGATATTCCAAGCCCCGAATGCTGGCGCGAATTCGAGATGTCGCAAAACGTGACGCTTACCTATCGCTTCAAGCGCCCCTATCTCGCCGAATGGCGCAAGATCGACACGGAAGTGCGCTCGTTCGTGGACGGACTAAAGGCGAAAAAGGGCTAATCCCTGCCGAACAGGGCGCCGATCGCGGTCATCAGCGGCGGTCCGGCGACAAGTCCGATCGCCGCAAGAAGGCCCGCATAAAGCGCCGCATCGACGCCTTCGCTCCAAAGGCCCGCGACTTCGCTCGCCGCGACCGCAGAAATCGCGAGCGCCGACGCTGCAATATAGGCGAACAGGGAATCGGCGAGCGCCATCTGCACGACTTCGCGCGTCTTGCGTCGCGGATTGCGCCGGTCGCGCCAGGCGAGAAAGAGCTGCATTGAAAGCGCCGCCGCCAGCGCCGAGGCGACAACGCGCGCCATCTCGGTTGGCGGCGCAACGCCCGCCAAATCGAATCCCCAGACAGCGACGCGTCCCGCCGCGGCAAAAAGCAGGGTCGCCATCATCGCCGTCCGCAGCGACACGAAAGCAATCGCGGCGATGACGGCAACCGCGCTCACCAAGGCGACTTCAGCAACGCTCGCAGGCGTCTTCGCCTCAAATGCCGCGACAATGGCGGCGACCAGGAAAATCGCGGTGAACGCGAGCGCTGAACTCGGCGGCAGGATTGCCCGCACCAGCGAGAGGAATGGCCGCAGCGCCGCGCGGCGGCGATTTTCAATGACCGCGGTCGTTTCCGTCTTGCCTTTGAGCGAAAGCGCGCCGGCAAGCATGAACAAGGGCGCTGCGAGCGAAAAGGCGATCGACGACGCGGCAACACGGGCGGAAGCGAGGATCGCCTGAAGGTCGGCGCCGGCGCCGTACGCGGAAATCGCGATGGCGAAGACGCCGATGCCGAGGGAAAAAAGCGCCGACGCCGCCGCGCTG
>JBGSLM010000072.1:0-19181 GCA_041740755.1 Parvularculaceae bacterium
GCGATGTTCCCGAACGCCAAAACCGCCTATGACGCGGTCGGCATTGAAGCCAACCCCTACGGCCTCAAAATCGAAGGCGTCACGCACCGCGTCGCCATGTCGACAGAAGGTCCGGTGATCGAGATTCTTGGGCGCCTTCGCAACGAAGAAAAGGGCGAGGTTGTTCCGCCGCTCCTTCAAGCTGAAGCGTTGAGCGCGGACGGCGATGTTCTCTCGCGCTGGACGTTCCCGGCGCAGGCGGCGAAAGTGCGTTCTGGCGAGACCGCCGATTTTTCAACCAGAGCGCCGGCGCCGGACGGCGTCAGCGAAGTGTTGTTGTCTTTTGCGCCCGCCGAAGGCGTCAAAGTATCCGTCGGGGACCTGCTAAAGACGCCGAACTGATGTGCGTTTGCAAACGCCGTCAGACGCGCTAAAGGGCGGCGATGCGCATTCTCCATTCCGAAGAAGCCGTTCGCGAACGCATTGACGCGCTCGCCGCCTCAATCGCCCGGACAATGCCGGCCGATTTCCTGATGGCTCCGGTGTTGACCGGCGCGTTCATTTTCGCTGCCGATCTTTTGCGCGCGCTGCACCGTCTCGGCTGCGACCCGCATGTCGATTTCGTTCAACTGTCGAGCTATGGCGGCGCGCGCGCATCCTCCGGCGTCGTCACGCTGCTAAAGGATTTTTCAGTCCCGCTTGAAGGGCGGTCGGTTCTGCTGATCGACGACGTTCTCGATACCGGCCGCAGCCTGCATTTTGCCAAGAACATGGTGCTCGATCGCGGCGCGCGCGATGCGAGGATCTGCGTCCTTGTTCGCAAGGCGACAGGCCGCAGCGCCGATATCGACGCCGATTTCGTCGGTTTTGAAGCGGCTGCGGAAGATTTCATCGTCGGCTACGGCATGGACGATGACGGAAGGACGCGCGGTCTGCCGTTCATCGGAGTCGTCGAATAGCGCGTTATCCCCTGCGCGATGCGACGACCTGCGCGCCCTCTCCGTCGAGCGCGCGTTCAGCGAGCGGCGGGGTCAGCACATTGTCTCGCAGCAATCCTTCCCATTTCGCGACAGCGGCCGTTGCGATCGAATTGCCGACAATGTTGGTGCCGCTTCTCCCCATGTCGAGAAACTGATCGACCGCGAGAATGAGAACGAGACCTTCGGCTGGTAGATTGAACGCCGTCAAGGTCGCGGCGATAACGACAAGCGACGCGCGCGGAACAGCGGCCATCCCTTTTGACGTAATCATCAGGAAAAGCAGCATGGTGATCTGCTGCACGGCGCTCAATTCGATTCCATAGGCTTGCGCAATGAACATGGTTGCGAACGCGCAATACATCATCGAGCCGTCGAGATTGAAGGAATAGCCGAGCGGCAAGACAAAACTCGCGATGCGGTTGGCGACGCCGAAGCGCTCGAGCTTTTCGAGCAGCTTTGGATAGGCCGCTTCCGAGCTTGCGGTGGAAAAGGCGATGATGACCGGCTCCCGGATTTCGCTGATCAGCTCGCCGGTGCGCTTGCCGATAACGATGCGGCCGGCGATTGCAAGCACGACCCAGAGGATCAGAAGAGAGAGATAAAATCCGCCGACGAATTTGCCGTAGTCGACAATGACGCCGAGGCCTTTTGTCGCCACAACGCCCGCGAGAGCGGCGAAGACGGCAAACGGCGCAAGCAGCATGACATATTCCGTGATCTTCAGCATCACATAGGCGACCTGCTCAGTCAGTTCGACGACTTTCGCCGTCTTCTCTCCGAGCTTTGCAAGCGCGACGCCGGCGAAGACGGAGAAGATGACGATCTGAAGGATTTCGTTTGTCGCCATCGCTTCGATGATCGAGCGCGGCACGAGATGGGTGATGAAGTCAGCAAGCGAGAGCTTGGCGACTTCCGGCGCGGCGCTCGCGCCGGCGGTAAGCGTTGCGTCAAAGCCTGCGCCGGGTTTGATCAAATTGACCATCAAAAGGCCGAGCCCGAGCGAGAAAAGCGAAGCGCAGATAAACCAGATCATGGTTCGAAGGCCGACGCGCCCAAGGGCCTTTGAATCGCGCATATGCGCGATGCCGACGATCAGCGTCGTCAGAACAAGCGGCGCGATAATCATCTTGATCAGGCGAAGGAAAATGTCGGTGACGATTTTCAGATAGCCGGCGATCGTTTTTGCGGCATCCGCCGAGGCGTACTCGAAGACGAGCGCGCCGGCGATTACGCCCAGAACCATCGACAGAAGAATTACCTGAAAGAGCCGCTTCGCCATGAGGATTTCCCTATTGAGAGGCGAGCGGACATTATCGACGCCCGCAAATGATGTCTACGCGGACCAACCTGCGAAAAAAGCAGACCGGCCCTATTGCGTCAATAGAGTCGGCGCACGGAGTTTTTCAAGCAGATCCGCCGCGCGAAAGCGTTCTAATACCGCTCAAGCAGCCGCTCGAGATATTTGATTTCATCTTCCGTGCGCTCGCCTTCGGAAAGTCGCCGGCGGAGTTCCTCAAGGAGCTCCCGCGTTTTTTGCGCATCCGATTTTTCGGGCACATCGACGCCCTGGCCATATGCGTCGCCGATCGGCCTTCCAAGCGGGTCGCGCATCGGCGAGGCTCCCTCGCCTTCGCCGCCGGCGCGCGCGCGCGCCTCGGCCCCTTGCGAACGAGCAAGACTTTCCGCCCCTTCGCGCAAAGATGCGATCGCGCGTTCCATCGCTTCGTTGGCGCTGTCGAACTCTTCAGCGCGGAGCGCCTCTTCTGATCGGCGCATGGCGCCAAGAGCGCGCCCAAGCGCACGCGAGGCCGCGCCTTCCGGATCTGCGCTTTGAGCGGCGCCTTCGAGCGACTTCATCAGACTGGACAGATCGCCGGCGAGACCGCCTTGCGCGTCGCCGAGATCGTCGCCGGGCGCGCCCCGCTTTTGTCCGCGCTCAAATGATTTGTCCGCAAGTTCCCGCTGCCGGCCGATGAGATCGCCGGCCTGACCTGCGGCGCCGCCCTGCTGACCTTCTCCGGATTGTCCCTGACCGCCTTGCCCGCCGCTATTGGACATGCGCAGATTGTTGAGAAGGTTCTCGAGATCGGCGAGCGCCTGCCGCGCCGCATTCTGGGCGCCCGATCTTGCAAGATCGCGAATCGAATCGAGCATTGCATCAAGATCGGCCGAGTTGACGACCTCGTCCGCAGGCTGACCATCGTCGCTCTCCTCTCGCCCTGATTGCGCCAGCGCCTGCAAATACTGTTGCAGGGCGGCTCGCATCTCTTCGGTCAGCCGGTTGATTTCGGAATCTGAAGCGCCGCTCTCAAGCGCGCTTCGCAACGCATCTTTGGCCGCTTCAAGGCGCCGCCGGGCGAGTTCGAGCGCTTCGTCTTCGAGTTGGAGAGCGAGGGGCCAGAACTCCTCAACGGTCTCCTTATAGTCGCCGCCCGCCTCCTTGTTGACGCGCCACATCGCCGTGCGCAGCAAAAGATAATCTGTCGGACTATCGAAGAAATATTCCGGCCCGAGCGTCAGCCCGTTCAGGGCCCATTCTGCACGGCGCCACTCATTGGGCGCGATCGCCAGCGATTGCCGCTGCTCGAGGACGGCGCGCGCAAGGGGATTGAAAAACGGTTTTGCCGGAAGCGCGATCGAAACCGGAAGAGACTCGCCGATCTGACCTGCGGCATCTGTCACCAAAAATGTCGCGATGACTTTAAGGCCGGCCCAAGGTTCGGACTGCAGATCGAGAGCGAACGACCGCGCGCCGGGCGCGCCGGCCGCACCGTCGATCGCGATCAGCCTCGTGTCCGCCGTGACTGCAGCATCGAATGCCGGCGCGTCGAGCGGGCGTTCCTGATCCGGTTCGAGCCGCAATCTTAAAGACGCAGCCGCTGCGCCATAATCGTCATCGATCCTCACCGCGAGAGAAAGACGACCGTTTTGATCTCCAGCTGGCGATTCGAGGAAGTCGACGGTCGGGGTGCGATCTTCGATAATATCGATTGGCCACCGGCCTGATCGCCCCCCGGCTCGTAGAATAAGCGTTCCGCTTTCGGTCAACGCCAGGGACAGTCTACCGGACTTATCGCCGCCTTCCTTCCGGCCTGCGACCGTCGCCCCGAGCGTCTTCAAGACAAGGCGAGAGGAGGTGCGGGCGTTCACCTGCGCGTGAACGACCGATCCCTCCGGAGCTTCAATCGATTTTCGAAGACCGGCGAGCGTATCTGCGCCGCGCAACAGATAAATCGGCGCCTTGCCCGTATAGGCGGGCGGCTCAATCCACAGATCCGCGAATCCGGCAGCATTCGCACGCGGATCGGCGGGAATAAGTCCTGCGATCAATCGTGATCCGGCGTCCCCGCCGGCGTTAACGAAAGCGATCGCAAAGAGCGCAAGCGCGGCGTAACGCAATCCATGCGGGTCTACGCTGTTTGCCGTCTCACGCGGCGCTGAGAGCCGCGCCGCTCGCGCTCTTGCGCGCATATCCTCAAGGTGAGCGTCCCAAAGCGGGCCGCCGCCGGCGATTGGCGCATCTTCAAGGGCGCGCAATGCGTCGTGCCGAACGCCGCCGTCATTCTCCAGACGCGCGAGCGCTTCGCTCCTTGCGGGAATGAGGTCAGATCTCCTCAGCCGGAAGGCGAGATGCGCTGACAGGCCGATTGAGGCGACAAGGGCAATTGCGTGCGCCCATCGCGGCGTCGAATTCCAGCCGTCAAAGAGGCTCACGACAAGGATTATTGCAATCGGCCAGCCTGCCGCGACGACGATCGGCGCAAGCCGCTCAACGAACAGCGCCGCCCGCGCAAGGCGCACGTCACGCGACGACGGCAACCGCTTCAGGTTGCGCGCCGCTTTTGGACTTGCTTGCGTCAAATTGACCGACATGCTTTTTGCAGAATAGCCTCGCGCGGCGCCGGCGTCGATGAATCCCGTCGCGGATCGACCTCAAATCGCCGCCGATTCGCCGAATTGGCGGTACAAATTTTGGTTAACCGGAGGGGCGGCGGACTTGGCTTTCATGTTTTTCTCAAAAACACGCCGTTCAATGCTCGCGACTGACGCAGCGACCGCCCGTGCAGGACATCGCAATATCGCAATCGCCTTCGCATTGGTCATGACCTACAATCTTGTCGGCGTCTTTGACATCGTATCGACGATTGCCGCAATCGAGCTTGGCGTCGCTGAAGAGGCCAATCCGCTGATGCGCGCCATCATGGACAATTACGGCGTCGCTTGGATCGCTGCAAAACTCTTCCTTCAGATCGTCATTTCGGGAATGGTGCTGTGGTTCCCGCACCGGTTGGTCCTGACCATCTTCACGCTCGCCGTCTGGACGAACGGTTTTGTCGTCCTCAATAATTTCAGGATCGCGCTCGGAATTTAGCCGAGCGCTTCACTGACTGACCGCGCTGCGTCTGCGCTCTTCGCTCATTGCGGCGCCCTCAGCTTTTGGTCCATACCGGGTTTCGTTCCGCCGCGAGCATCGCATCGATTGTCGGACGGCGGCGTATGATTGCATAGCGATCGCCGCTGACGAGGACTTCGGGAACAAGGGGACGGGAATTATACTGCGAGGCCTGCACCGCGCCGTAAGCGCCAGCGGACATAAAGGCGACAAGATCGCCGGCCTCGATCGGCGGCAGTTCGCGGGATTTTGCAAACCTGTCGCCGGTTTCGCAGACCGGACCGACAATATCGTAATTTTGAGCGCCTCCCTTGCGCGGACGGACCGCGTCCACTGCATGATAGGCGTCGTAAAGCGCAGGACGGATGAGATCGTTCATACCGGCGTCGACGATCAAAAACTTTTTCGAATCGCCTTCCTTCACGTAGAGGACGCGGGAGACGAGAATTCCCGCATTGCCTACGATCATGCGACCGGGTTCGAAAATCAGTTTGACGTCGAGGGGCTTTGCGATGCGCCGGATCAGCGTCGCGTAATCGTCCGGATGGGGCGGGTCGCCCTTGTCGCCATAGGGGATGCCAAGACCGCCGCCGAGATCGAGACGTTCGATTGAATGCCCATCTGCGCGCAAGTCGCGCACCAGATCTGCGACACGAAGAAAGGCGCGCTCGAACGGCGCGAGGTCTGAAATCTGCGATCCGATGTGAACGTCGACCCCTTTGATCGACACGCCCTTCATGGCCCCGGCCTTGCGGTAGATATCGCGCGCCCGCGTCCATGAAACGCCGAACTTGTCTTCGGCCTTTCCGGTCGAGATTTTTTCGTGCCCCCCGGCCGATATGTCGGGATTGACGCGAAAGGCGATCGCGGCGCGAGCGCCCTTCGACAAAGCGACATCATTGAGCGCTTCGAGTTCATTTTCCGATTCGACGTTGAACTGAAAAATGCCGGCGTCTAGCGCCGCCGCCATTTCATCGCGCGACTTGCCGACGCCTGAAAAGACGATCTTGCCGCCATCAATGCCGGCCTCCAAAGCTCTCGCGAGTTCTCCCCCTGAGACGACATCGGCGCCCGCGCCTTCGTCGCGCATGATTTTCAGGACGGAAAGATTGGAATTGGCCTTCACCGAATAGGCGATCAGCGGCGCCATGTCGGCGAAGGCGTCGCGAAAAACGCGCATATGCCGGCGCAGCGTCGCCTCGGAATAACAATAAAATGGCGTCATCACCTCGCTGGCGAGCGATTCGACGTTCACGCCTTCGGCGAACAGAACGCCGTCCCGGATTTCGAAGTGATGCATGCCCAACTCTACCAGTCGTGATTGATCGGCTCGACTTCATTAAAGGCGACGAAGGCGTGCTTGCGCTCTTCATAGACGGAAAAGCGGGGCGGCGGAAAGGAAGGATCGGCAAAGGCGCCGAGCGTCACCGCGATGAGATGGGGCGCATCGTCAGTCGCATACCAGACCGTCGATCCGCAATTCCCACAGAAGCGGAACGTCGCGACCGACCCTTCGTCCCCTTTCCGCGCATAAGTCGACGGCTCGCCGAAGACCTCGACGTTCTCGCGTGGAAACCGCGCCTGCGCGCCGAAAGCGCTGCCCGTGCGCTTCTGGCATTCAAGGCAATGACAGACCGAGATCCGGACAGGATCGCCCGCGCAGCGCACGCGGATCTTGCCGCAGGAACACGATGCCTCTCTGGCGATCATTGACCGTCGTCGTCATTGTCCGGATCGCCTGACGGGTTCCACTCCTCGGCCGGCGGCCGCTCCGACGAAGGCGGACGTAAAGGGGCTTTCTTGCCGCAAGCCGAAAGGAGCAAGAGCGCTGCGAGCGCCGCCATCACCAGTCTCATTTCAGTTTCTCTTTCCAACGCTTGGCTTCCGCGCTGACATTCGACGGTGCTGTTCCGCCATAGGATGCGCGCGCGGCGACCGAGGCGTCAACGGTCAAGTATTTGAAGATGTCTTCGCCGATGCGCCCATCGATTTTTCGCATGTCCTCAAGGGCAAGCTGGTCGAGCCGAACGCCTCTTCTTTCAGCGGCGGCGACAATGGCGCCGGTTGCATGATGAGCGTCTCGGAAGGGCAGCCCGAGTTTTCTGACAAGGTAGTCGGCGAGATCGGTTGCAGTCGAGAACCCGCGCATCGCCGCCTCGCGCATCGCCGCCTCGTTCATCGTCATGTCAGCGACCATCCCGGCCATCGCCGCAAGGGCGAGCGCCAGATCATCGATCGCCTGGAAGGTTGTCGCCTTGTCTTCCTGCATATCTTTCGAATAGGCGAGGGGAAGGCCCTTCATGACGATCAACAGGGACTGGAACGCGCCGGCGATCCGTCCGACTTTCGCGCGGCAGAGTTCGGCGGCGTCAGGGTTCCTCTTTTGAGGCATGATCGAAGACCCGGTCGAGAATGCGTCCGTCAGTTTCGCGAATCCAAAATGCGGCGATGTCCACAAAACGATTTCTTCCGCAAGGCGGGAAAGATGGCTTGCGCAGATCGTCGAGGCCGCGAGCGTTTCGAGCGCGAAGTCGCGCGCTGAGACGCTATCGAGCGAATTGGCGGTCGGGCGGTCGAAATCAAGGGCTGCGGCCGTCATCTCGCGGTCGATCGGATAGGGAACGCCGGCGAGAGCTGCCGCGCCAAGCGGGCATTCGTTCATTCGCCGGCGAGCATCGAGAAAGCGGGTGCGATCGCGCTCAAGCATTTCGACATAAGCGAGGCAATGATGGCCGAATGTCACCGGCTGCGCGATCTGAAGGTGCGTATAGCCGGGCATGATGCTCGCCGCATGCTGTGACGCCTTTTCAACGAGCGCACGCTGCAGGTTCTCGATCGCTTTGGCCGTCTCGTCGCATGCCCGGCGCACATAGAGACGGAAATCGGTCGCGACCTGATCGTTTCTGGACCGCGCGGTGTGAAGGCGCGAGGCCGACTCGCCGATCAATTCCTTAAGCCGCGCCTCGATATTCATGTGGATGTCTTCAAGGCGTTTGGAAAAAAGAAAAGTCCCGCCTTCGATTTCCTCCGCAATCTTGTCGAGACCGGCGTGAATGGCCGCGCGATCCGCCTCAGTGATGATCCCGGCCGCCGCAAGCATCGCGCTGTGCGCCTTCGATCCTTCAATGTCTTCGAGCCACAGCCGCTTATCGACATCGATAGAGGCGTTGATTTCCTCCATGATCGCCGATGGGCCGCCGGCAAAGCGCCCGCCCCACATTTGGCTTTTGCCGCCGTCCCCTGTATTTGATGGCGTCTTATTTGATCGTTTCTCGGTCATCTGGAGTATCTCTTGCGCATTCTCATCAGCCCCCGCCTCTGGCTCTTTGTCTGGCTTGGGATCGGCGCGGCCGGTCTCCTCTACGTTATCCTGTCCGCCGCGTTAAGCGGAAAACCGGAGGACGCCTCACGCCATGCCGGAGGCGGCGCCATACTCAGCGACCCCAATCTTCAGGTCGGCGAGATGGCGGACTTTGTTTACGCCGCGTCGCCGCGCCTCGCGCCGACGGAGCGGTTCCTCCATGAAGGGCGGGAAATTACTCTCGCAGAGTTTCGCGGAAAGGCGGCGCTCGTCAATTTTTGGGCGACATGGTGCGCTCCGTGCCTCAAGGAGCTGCCCTCGCTCGACGCGCTCGCTCGCGAACTTGGGGGCGAAGATTTCACAGTCGTCGCAGTCGCTGCCGATCCAAAGGGCCCGGCGGCGGCGCAGGAATTTCTCGACAAACTGAAACTGAAAAACTTGAAGCTTTACGCGGACCCCACGCTCGCCCTGGCGATCGCAACCGGCGGTTCGGCGGTGTTGCCGGTTTCCATTCTCTATGACGCAGACGGACGTGAGATTGGCCGATATACGGGCGAAGCGGATTGGGCGTCGCCGGAGGCGAAGGCGCTGATAAAAGCGGCTATCGCGTCGTCAGGGAATTAATGACCGCGGCGACGTCGCGCGCCGCCTTGTCAATATTCGCATTTTCAAGGCATTCGAGCGTGACGACACCGGCAGGCTGACGACCGTCACGCTTGCGGGCGCGCTCATAAAGCGGATCGTAATGCTCACGCATCAATTGCTCGGCAAGGGCCGGGAATCGCCGATCATTGGCAAGCTGCAACCATTCTTCGATTGTTTCTTTCGTATGAAAGGGACGAAGGCGCTCGATCGCGCGACTAACGCCGCCCGGGACTTCAATGAGATCGGCGTAGGCGCGAAGGAGATAGTCAGCGCGCGCCGCAGCTTCTGCCCGGATATGAATGCGCGGCGCTGCGCGCATAGCGCTCCAGAGGCGGTTTGGAATGTTGATGCGCCCGACGCGGCTCGATTCCGCTTCAACGGCGATCGGCCGGGCAAGGTCGAAACGGCGGAGCTGATCGAACAGGTGCGACTCGAACGTCTTCTGCGTCGGCTGCGTACGAGCAGCATCGGCGCCGAAGACGGAACCCCGGTGCGCCGCGAGACCTTCAAGATCGATCGCCTGCACGCCAAGCGCACTCAAACGGTTGAGAATTTCGGTTTTCGCCGAGCCGGTCTCTCCGTCGATGAGAACGATATTCAGCGGCGCCGCATCATCGAACAGCGAAACGACGACAGCGCGCCGCCAGGTCTTGTAACCGCCGTCTAGGACCCCGACGCGCCAGCCGATCTGCGACAGGATCGTCGCCATGGCGTTCGATCGCATGCCGCCGCGCCAGCAATAGATCAGGGGGCGGAACTTCGCATCCTTTTCGGCGAGCGCGGTTTCAAGGTGGCTGGCGACATTGCGCGCGACATGGGCGGCGCCGACGCGGCGCGCCCGAAACCGCGAGTCCTGGACATAGATTGTTCCAACCTCGGCGCGCTCGTCATTGGTGAGCACGGGAAGGTTGATCGCGCCGGGAATGTGATCTTCGGCGAATTCGGCGGGCGTACGCACGTCGATGATCGCGCTGTGGAGCGCGAAATTCGCCGGCGCAATGTCGGATATGGCCTCGATCATGCGATATCCATCTAGCGTTGCGTCCGCTTGCCCGGCAAGCGCCGAGGATGCATAGAAACCGCGCCACAGCATATGCCGGACCCCATGACGCCAATCGCCGACGAACCCCGATTGACTTCGCTCGCCCATGGCGGGGGCTGCGGCTGCAAGCTGGCGCCTGGCGTATTGAGCGAAATTCTTTCCGGCATGCCGCCGGGACTGATGCCGAAAGACCTCCTCGTCGACGCGGCGACCAGCGACGACGCAGCGGTCTGGCGCATTTCGGACGACGCGGCGATTGTCGCAACGACCGACTTTTTCATGCCCATCGTCGATGATCCGTACGAGTTTGGCCGGATTGCCGCAACGAATGCGATTTCCGACATCTATGCGATGGGAGCCCGCCCGATATTCTCTCTGGCGCTCGTCGGCATGCCGATCGGGAAGATCAGCACGGACACGATCCGGAAGATTCTCGAAGGCGGTCGCAGTATAGCCGAAGCGGCGGGCGCGCCAGTCGCCGGCGGTCATTCGATAGACTCGGTCGAGCCGATCTACGGCCTCGTCGCCCTCGGCCTCGTTCATCCGGGAAAAATCCTGAAGAACTGCACGGCAAAGCCGGGTGACGCGCTCATCCTCGGAAAGCCGCTTGGCGTCGGGATTTTCAGCGCGGCGCTGAAGCGGGAAATTCTCTCGGGTGATGATTACGCGGCGATGATCGCCTCAACGACCAGGCTCAACACGCCAGGCGCAGATCTTGGTTCGATCGCGGGCGTTCATGCAGCGACCGACGTCACTGGTTTTGGTCTCCTTGGCCACCTTGCGGAAGTTTGCCGCGGATCGGGCGTCAGCGCGCGCATCGACCGTTCGGCGATTCCCGTTTTTGACGGCGCCCGCCGCCATGCGGAGGAAGGCGTCAGAACCGGCGCGTCCGGGCGCAACTGGGCGAGCGTTTCTGCGATGATTGATCCGCCTGCGGACTGGAGCGACGCCGACCGCGATCTCCTCTGCGATCCGCAGACAAGCGGCGGCCTGCTTGTTTCCTGCGCGCCGGAAGCTGCGGCCGAAGTTCTGGCGTTGTTCCGCCGTCACGGCCACGACAATGCCGCCGTCATTGGGATCGTCACGGCAGGAAAGCCTGTAATAGCGGTGATCTGAGGGTCCGCTTGCCATATCCTGCGCAACAGGCGAACAATCGCTCTTTCAGGGCGGGAGCATACCGATGAGGTTGATCGTATTTGCGATCCTGACGGCGTTTGCGCTGGCGGGGTGCGGGAAAAAAGCCGCGGCGCCGAGTTCTGCGGCAAGCGTCGCCGCCGGCGATATCAGCGCCGCGTCGCCGCTCGATAAACCCTATCGCCTCAAAGGAGGCAAGGAACTCGATGTCGATCGTCTGTTCGAGTTGATGCCGCTTTATCTTCGCCCGACCTATGAAAAAGCGTCATTCGATCCAAAAATCGGGGCGACAATCGTCGTCAATCTGAAGTTCGGCGATGTCGCCGCCGCAAGAGGGTTCACCGCAAGGCGCGCTGAATTTTACGGTGTCGAGCTTGCCACGATTGAAAAGCTTGAGAGTGCGCAAAATGCGGCGCTCGATGCGCCGATGGAACTCGTGCTCGGAAAGCTCCGCCTGTTTGACGTGGAGAACGTCGCCAGCCCGGATAACCCTTCGAAATTGACGATCAAGGCTGTTGAGATCGACAGCATGCGCATACGACAGGGCGGCATCCCGAAAGAATCGCCAGCGTCGGGGCTTGCGGCATTCTTCAACGCCTTCGATGTCGCCGGCGTCTATTTCAGGGATGTGCGCACAACGGGCGCAGATATTGAGCAATCGACGAGCGGCGCCGCATTTGACTTTGCGGCGGCCGACCTGCGTCTCGTCGGGCTTGGCGGCGGGAAATTGGGGGCGCTTGTCGGTCGCGACCTTGATTACGTCATTCGTCAGTCCCCAGACGCAGTCGCTGCGGCGAGCAGAGGTCTCGGCCCGATGTCGGACATTCTCGTCAATGGCCCGTTGCGCAACTTCATCGCGCCTGAAAATCAGCGCACGAAACTCAGGACTCTGGAATGGCGCGATATTTCCTTCGCGGGCCTCATGCAATACGGCCTCAAAGGCGAACGGCCGCCCATCAGCGCGCGCAAACTCATCGATCTTGGGACCGCACGCTTTGCCGATGCTGAAACTTTTGTCGGTGAGAAGCGCTTTTCGCTTGTTCCGGAGACGACGATTTCGGCGATGGAATTCGTATGGATAGCGCCGTCCAAGATCAGGTCAGTGACGCGCGGCGGCACATATGATTTCACCGCCTATGTTCCCGACGAGGAAAAGGACGCGATCGGCGTGCTGAAATCACGCAAGCTCGATAAGGTGAAGGGCGACAGCGATTTTGCCTATGACTGGAATCCGGACAGGGGCGGGGCGATCGCATCCGCCGGGTTCAATAGCGCCGGTTTTGCCGATTTCGATTTCGATCTAGCGCTTGAGGGGCTCGAACTCAAAAAGATCGAGGCTGCGCGGACATCGGGCGCGTCGAAGCCGGCGGCTGATATCGCAAAGCTGAAATCGCTTTCGATCGTCATCGCCGATGAACAAATGCTCGATGCATTCTACGAGCTTTCAGCGCTGCAGACTGGCGGAACCGCGAAGGATGTGCGCGCTGCGACGCCTGCGATGATGCGGCTTGGAAAGATCGAGCTTCAACGCGAGAGTCCGCGCCTTGCAAGCTATATGGACGCGATTGCGGATTTTCTTGAGGACGGCGGCACGCTTGAGATCCGCGCGGCGCCGGAGGCGCCGGTATCGCTTAGCGCAATCAGCGAATCTGCGACCGGCGGCCCGGACGCGATGGCTGCGGCGGTCAATCTCAGCGTGATGAGGAAGAAGTAGTTACGACACCCGGCGCACGATGACGGAGCCTGCCGAATAGCCGGCGCCGAACCCTGAAATCACTCCAACGTCGCCGATATCGAGATCGCCGCGATGTTTATGGTAGGCGATGATCGATCCGGCCGATGACGTATTGGCGTATTCGTCGAGAATGAGCGGCGCTTCTTCGCGCGTCGCGTCGCGTCCAAGGACGCGCTTTGCGATCAGCTCATTCATCGAAAGGTTTGCCTGGTGCAGCCACAGCCGTTTGACGTCGCGAACTTCGACTGCATTGTCTTTAAGATGCGCGGCGATCATGTCGCCGACCATCGGCACGACGTCCTTGAACACCTTGCGCCCCTGCTGGACGAACAACTTGTCCGTATTCCACGCAGTCTGCGGATCGGGCGGCGAACCTGTCGGCCGCTCGCAATGATTGAGGAAGCCGAAATTGTTGCGGATGTTATTTGAAAAGACCGTTTTCAGTTTCGTCGAAACGATTTCCCAGGACTCGCCCGTTGGCGCGCTGTCGGCGCGTTCGATGATGACGGCGGTCGCGACGTCGCCAAAAATGAAATGACAGTCGCGATTTCTGAAGTTGAGATGCGCGGTGCAGATTTCCGGATTGACCATCAAGATGCGCCGCGACCCGGCGCGAATGAGGCCGAGCGCCGTCTCAATCCCGAATACGGCTGAAGCGCAGGCGACGTTCATGTCGAACGCGAAGCCCTCGACGCCGAGCGCGGCTTGCACCTCGACCGCCATCGCCGGGTAAGCGCGCTGCATGTTCGAGGCGGCGCAGATCACGCCATCGATGTCGGCCGCGCCAAGCTGCGCAGATTTCAGCGCGTCCTTTCCTGCGGCGACCGCGATCTCTGCGAGAATCGACAGATCTTCGTTGGCGCGCGCCGGGATATCAGGGGCCATGCGCTTCGGGTTGAGGATGCCGTCCTTATCGACGACAAATCGCGACTTTATGCCGGAGGCTTTTTCAACGAATTCCGACGATGACGGCTGCAACGGTTCGATCTCGCCGGATTCAATCGCAGGCGCGTTCTCCGCATTAAAGAGCGCAACATATTCGTTGAACGCCGTCACGAGTTCCGCATTCGATATCGATTGCGGCGGCGTATAAAGCCCGGTGGCGATGATGCGGACGTCGGGGGCGTTCATGCTTTGGAACTCGAAACCTTTAAAAGGGAAGGGCAATCTGCTCCGGATGGCGCGGCGAGGCAACGCCCTGACCCTTAACGCTTAGCGTTTCTTCTGCACCGCTTTCCAGCGGGGACACGCAGCTTCATGATCGTTCACCATGCCGGTCGCCTGCATGAAGGCGTAAAGGATCGTCGGCCCGCAGAATTTGAACCCGAGGCGCTTCAGCTCCTTCGACATCGCTTCGGCGGCGGGCGATTTCGTCGGCGCCTCGCGAAAATGCGTCCAGCGGTTGATGACCGGACGTCCGCCTACAAAATCCCAGAGGAAACCCGAAAAGCCGTCGTCGCGGCTTTCCATGATCCTCAAATAGGCATTGGCGTTGCCGATCGTCGCCTCGATCTTGGAGCGTGAGCGGATGATGCCTTCGTCGGTCAGCAGGCGTTCAACCTTTTTCGGCGTGTAGCGCGCAATTCTCTCGACATCGAAGCCGTCAAAGGCCCGGCGGAAATTCTCCCGTTTATAGAGAATGGTGCGCCAGGACAGTCCTGCCTGAAATCCGTCGAGGATAAGCTTTTCAAACAGCGCGCGATCGTCATATTCGGGCACGCCCCATTCTTCGTCATGATACTGACGATAGAGCGCGTCGCCTGCTGGTGCCCAGGGGCAATGAAGGTGCTTTTCCGCCATGCCGCCTAGATCATGTGTGTAAGTTTGAGGAGCCAGAATATCAGGATGAGGACCTGAACGACGAAGAATGCGAATCGAATGAGCACCGCCGGACGGCTTGTCGACGCAAGATGCGTTAGCGATTGAAGGACGCGCGCGCCGAGAAACGCCATGGCGAGTTGATCGGTGATCGCGGTCTGGCTCGTCGCGATCGCGTAGAGCAAGACAGCGCCCGCAACGGGGAGGTTTTCATAACAATTCGAATGCGCGCGCGTAAGGCGCGCGCCAAATCCCTGAAGGTCCTCGCCTGACGGCTTGAACTCGTTCGATTTCTTTTTGCCGGCGAAGACCAGGCCTGTCCGGACGACGGCGAGCATGAGAACAAGAAGAATTGTCCAGGCGACAAAGCCCAAAAGCGCGACAGCAGTAGGCGTCATGGCGAAGTTCCCTTTTGACTTGAAGCGCAAGACTAGGGGTGTTCGAGATAGGCGGGAAACGAGATTCGCACATCACATCCGCCAGCCGTCAGCATGCGTCGTTCATTTTGAGCGGCTTTAAGCCGGTCAATACGGATCAGGGCGAGGGCGGCGCCATCGCGACCTGAGAGAATCTCCCCGATCGAATTCTCTCCCGCCATGACGCTCGCGCCCTTGGCGGGCGCCGGGCCGTCATAAGTTGCAATCAGGGTGCGCTTGCGAATTTCGCCCTTTCGCTTCATTCGGCTTGTCACTTCCTGCCCGACGAAGCACCCTTTTTTGTAGCTGACGGCGTTCAGCGCATCGTAATTGACGTCAAGAAGGAAGACCTCGTCGCCGGAGAAGTCCTTTGCAAACTCCGGAACGCCGAGCGACAGGCGCAGCGCGTCATAATGATCGTCCGCTTTTTGTCCCTCGACGCGCCTAACAATTGCGCGCGGCGGCAATTCTTTATGGCGCGGATCAACGACGGAAGCGATCGCCCCCGCAGTCTCGCCCAGCGCGACAGCAAGGTCAGGTTCGGTGCGCAGCTCCACCTTCGCGCGGAGCTTGTATACCGTCAGCCGCTTCAATAGCGCTGGCGCTGAGACGGCGTCGCAATCAATGAGAAATCCGTCATTTACCGGAATAAGGAAGAAATCGAACAGGATCTTGCCCTGCGGCGTAAGGAGCGCCGTGAAAACGGCTTCGCCTTCGACGGCTGGCAGGACGTCGTGCGTCACCAGCCCCTGCAGGAAAGATCGCACGTCATCGCCGGACGCGCGCAATAGCGCACGATTTGAAAGAATGCCTTGCATGCGGTTGATCTATTCCGCCGCGTGCAGCTTGTCATCCCGGAAACCGGCGCCGCCGGCCTCCGGGATGAAGGTCTGAGATCAAAGCCGGTCGAGCGCCGGCTTTTCCTTGCCGATCCAGGCTGATTTCATCAGCCCCTCGGCGTATTTCTTCGCCGATTTGTCGCCTTGCGATTTATAGGCTTCGGCAAGACCATAAAACGCCCAGCCGTTATTTGGAATTTCAGAAAGCGATTCGACGAAGAGCTGCTCTGCGCGCTCGCCGTCGCCCGCTCTCAGAACCAGCGCCGCGAGCGTCTGCTTGGCGGGATAATACCAATAGGGCGGCTCAGTGTAGTTGAGCGCCTTTTGTTCGGCGACTGCGTCCTCCATCGCATTGATTGCAGTCGCAAGATCGCCCTCAACGGCGGCGGCGCGCGCCGTCACCGTCAGACGTTGAATCTTTAGGATGCCAGGAACCGGGATCAGATTGGCCTGAAGGTTCGTGAAATCCTCTTCCGCCGCAATCTTCGCGATTGCGTCAGCCTCGCCGCGAGCCTTCGCGGCGTCACCCATTTTCGCGTAAGCCTCGCCCCGCGCGTAATGCCATGCCGCTTTCAAAAACGGCGCGTCATCGCCCGGATTTTCGAGCGCCAGGATTTCTGCAGGTTCGGCGAATTGAACCATCGCATAATAGGGTGCGACCTTGATCGGCGCGGCGAGCGGCACTTCGATCGCCATTTCGACCGGAATTTTCGCGTCGAGTTTTTTCGCCATGGCGAGCGCGGTTGCGCCGTCTCCCGCCATTTGAGCGGACGTCATGACGAAGTGCACATTGTGGACATAGTAGCCGTATTCAAACATCGGGCTCGCGTCTGCGCTGGCCAGAAACGCTTCGTCGGCCTTCACGGCTTCAAGGTTCAGGTCGATCGACTGCTGGTAACGGCCGATCCTTGCATAGGTGTGCGAGGGCATGTGGATAAGGTGCCCAAGACTTGGTGAAAGCGCGGCAAGCTTGTCGGCATAGGGAACGGCGCGGAAGGGATTTGTCGTCGCCTCGGTCGCGTGAATGTAGAGATGGATCGCCGGCTGGTAATTCGGATTGCGGCCTAGCACGGTTTCGAGAATGGCCAGCGTCTTGCCGGCGCGTCCCTTCGCCGTTCTTCCGTCAGCCTCCCAATAGTCCCAGGGCTGCGTATCCATATTCGCTTCAGCCGCCGTCGACTGAATGAAATCGTCGTCCGGATATTGCGCCGCGACTTTTTCCATCGCGTCCGCGAAGGCGCCGTCAAGCGCTGCGCGATCCGCGGTTGTTTTCTTCGCATAGCGAACGGCGACAGCATCGATCAGCGCACGTTCTTTTTCGCTCGCTTTCGATTTCAGCGTCAGCGCCTTTTGCGCCGCCGCGTATGCGGGAGCGACGGCTTCTTCAGGCATCGGCATGTTGATATTGGGCCCCCAGGCGAAGGCTTCGGCCCAGAAGCACATGGCGCAATTCGGGTCTTCCGCCTGCGCCGCCTTGAAGGCGTTGATCGCTTCGCCGTGGTTGAAATTCCACATGTGGGCGAGGCCCGCGTCAAACAGCGATTGCGCCTTTTCGCTGGACGTCGTCACCTTGTAGCCGATACCCGCTACCGGCTGCATCCTCAATTGCGGGGCGCCGGCCTCTTTCTCATCATAGATTGCGGCCTTCGCTTCGCCGATCGACGCGAAATAGGTCCGGCGCTTCATCGCCGCCGCCGGGTCCTTGCCGCAAACGCTGCGCACGATATCGAGCGGATTAATGAAGGGCGCGCCGGCGTCCGGTTTTGACAATTCAACGCCGCCAAAACCGAAAGCGATTGCGGTTGCTGCAGCGCCGATAAGGTAAGTTGTTTTCATGGTTCTTTCTCCAATCGAACCCCGACGCGCACAGCCGCCGTCAGGGTTATCCAAAACGGAAGGACCAGCGAAGCCGCCGCATAGCCGTCGAATTTCGTGCAAGGCGCTTCGCAAAACGCAACACCCGGCGCTTTAAAGCGCCGCCCGGTTTGTGCTTTAAGCAAGCATGGCGTCTGGATCAACCCACAATGTGCATGAATATTCGGTGTCGGAACTTGCCGGCGCCGTCAGACGCGTCATCGAGGACGGGTTCGGGTTCGTCCGCGTCAAGGGCGAGCTAGGACGGGTGACAAGAGCCGCGTCCGGGCACCTCTATCTCGATCTGAAAGACGAGAACGCGACGATCTCCGGCGTCATCTGGAAAGGCAATGCGCAGCGCCTCAAGATTTCGCCCGAACAGGGGATGGAGGTTGTAGCGACGGGAAAGCTTACAACTTTTCCCGGCCAGTCGAAATATCAGATCGTCATCGACAGCCTAGAACCTGCGGGCGCTGGCGCGCTGATGGCGATCCTTGAAGAGCGCAAGAAAATGCTTGCGGCCGAGGGCCTCTTTGACGCCGCGCGAAAACGCCCGATTCCATTTCTTCCCGAGGTGATCGGCGTCGTCACGTCTCCGTCAGGCGCCGTAATCCGCGACATCCTTCATCGCCTTCGCGAGCGGTTTCCGCGCCATGTCATCGTCTGGCCGACCCTCGTGCAGGGAAAAGGCGCGGAGCTTCAGATCGCCGCCGCGATTGAAGGCTTTAACGCGCTTCCCGAAGGAGGAGATATTCCGCGTCCGGATGTGCTGATCGTAGCGCGGGGCGGCGGCAGCCTTGAAGATCTTTGGTGCTTCAACGAGGAACTCGTCGTGCGCGCGACGGCGGCGAGCAAGATTCCGCTGATCTCGGCTGTCGGGCATGAAACCGATACGACGCTGATCGATTTCGCCTCGGACCGCCGCGCTCCGACGCCGACCGCTGCGGCCGAAATGGCAGTACCGGTGAAGGCTGATCTGGCCGCGCAACTCGCCGATCTCGGTGCACGTGCGCAGCGCGGCTGGGCGCGGATTTCTGCACAACAG
>JBGSLM010000073.1:0-4069 GCA_041740755.1 Parvularculaceae bacterium
GATGTGCGCGCGCTAAAGTCATTTGACGATTTGCCGAAGTCGATCGCGGCCATCGCAGAGCGCGGCGACTATATAGTTTTTCTCGGCGCCGGGGATATTACGAAATATGCGGCGGGCCTTGAAAGCGAACTGAAGAAGCTAAAGGCGTGAGTGCAAGGACAAAGTCATCGGATCTTCCTGCTGTTCGCGGTCGATATGTCGAACGCGCGGACATGTCGGCAATCACCTGGTTTCGCGTCGGCGGACCTGCGGATGTTTTGTTCGCGCCGGAAGATGAAGCAGATCTCGCCGGCTTTCTGAAAAATTTGTCGCGATCGGTTCCGGTCTATCCGGTCGGCGTCGGATCAAATCTTCTGGTGCGCGACGGCGGCGTCAGAGGCGTCGTCATTCGGCTCGGTGCGCCGTTTGCAAAAATTGCAATCGAGGGAACGAAGGTCAAAGCCGGCGCCGCAGCCCTCGACGCGCAGGTTGCGCGGCAGGCGGCGAGGGCGGGCGTTTCGGGCCTTGAGTTCTATCGCGGCGTTCCCGGCACAATCGGCGGCGCGCTCGCGATGAACGCCGGCGCCTACGAGCAGGAAACGAAGGACGTCCTTGTCGAAGCCGTCGCCTATGACCGGAACGGCGAGCGCCTGGTCCTGAACAACGCCGAAATGAAATTCGCCTATCGCCACTGCGGTTCGGGAGAGGGGCTCATCTTCACCGAAGCGACCTTTCAGGGCCGGCCGGGCGATCCCGCCGCCATCGAAGAGCGCATGAAGTCGATCATGGAGAGGCGCGAGAAGAGCCAGCCGATCCGCGAGAAGACCGGGGGGTCGACCTTCGCCAATCCTGATCCCGCGAGGTCCGCCGGACGCAAGGCGTGGCAATTGATTGACGAAGTCGGCGGGCGCGGCCGTATCGTCGGCGACGCGCAATGCTCCGAACAGCACTGCAATTTCATGATCAATCGCGGCAAAGCGACCGCCTCCGATATTGAATCGCTGGTCGAGTCGCTTCGTAAAGATGTTCTTAACAAGACGGGCGTTGAACTGCGCTGGGAAATCAAGCGGATTGGAGAGCCGGCGTGAGGTTCAAGAGAGTGGCGGTGTTGAAGGGAGGCTGGTCTCCAGAGCGCGAGGTCTCGCTGAATTCGGGCGCCGCCTGCGCCAAGGCGTTGCGCGCAAAAGGCTACGACGTCGTCGAAATCGACGCCGGGAGAAATCTCGCCGACCAGATCAAAGACGCAAAGCCGGACGCCGTCTTCAATGCGTTGCATGGGCAGTGGGGCGAGGACGGCTGCGTGCAGGGGCTCCTGGAAGTCATGGGGATTCCCTATACCCATTCGGGCGTGCTCGCCTCTTCGCTGGCCATGGACAAACAGCGCACGAAGCTTGTGCTCGAAGATGCTGGCGTCCCTTCTCCTCAGGGCCGCGTGATGTCGCGCTTCGATGCAGCGGGCGGCCATGCAATGGAGCCGCCCTACGTCATCAAGCCGAATGCGCAGGGCTCATCGGTCGGCGTCTATATCATCCGCAAGGGCGACAACCGCCCGCCCGCCGAACTGACCAGCGACAAATGGGCTCTCGGCGATGACGTATTGGTCGAGCGATTCATCGCAGGCCGCGAGCTGACTGTCGCCGTGATGGGCGACCGCGCGCTCTGCGTCACCGAGATCACCACGAATCTGGCGTTTTATGATTATGAAGCGAAGTACGCACCGGGCGGTTCCATGCATGTCCTGCCGGCGCCCATTCCAGACGGTGTCGCGGCGCTCTGCATGGAGCGTGCGCTGAAAGCTCACCAAGCCCTTGGTTGCAGGGGCGTTTCGCGCTCTGACTTCCGATATGACGAAGGCCTGAAAGGCGAGCAGGTCTATTTCCTCGAAACAAATACCCAGCCCGGCATGACCGGAACGTCGCTCGTTCCTGAGCAGGCGGCGCACCTTGGCATCTCATTTCCCGATCTATGCCAATGGATAATGGAGGATGCTTCATGCCAGCGGTGAAGCAGAAATCGCGCAGCAAAAAGAGCGCCCCGTCCATATTCGAACGCATCATTTCTATCTTCGAGGATTACACGATCGCCGGCGCCGCCGGCGCGATTGTCATTCTCGGACTTGTCGCGCTGGTTCTTTGGGCCGGCGGCTATTTTTCAATGGTCGGCCGGGGCGTCGATCGCGCAGCGAACAAGGCCGCGATCGTCGCAGGCCTTGAAGTCAAACGCGTCCTGCTGCGCGGGGCGCATCAGACAGCACACCATGAAATCGTTGAAGCCCTTGGCCCTGTTGTCGGCTCCTCGATCCTCCATCTGTCGCTGGATGAAGCCAGGGCGCGCGTCGAGGATCTTGGCTGGGTCAGGTCTGCGGCCGTGACGCGCCTTTTGCCTGATACGATTTCGATATCGGTTCGCGAACGCGAACCGGCGGCGGTCTGGCAGCTGCAGGGCGTTCTCTATCTGATTGACGATTCAGGCGCGATTATTCGCGAGGTTGATGCCGGCGAATACGCCAATCGACCATTGATTGTCGGCGCAGGAGCTCCGGAAGCGGCTGGGGGCATTCTAAAAGCGCTCGCCGGGAAAGAAGAACTCCAGCGCCGAATTTACGCGCTGGTGCGAGTAGGGGAGCGCCGCTGGGACATGCGTCTTCACAACAATATCGAGATCAATCTCCCCGAAGAAAATTTCGAGAGCGCTATCGCCGATATCGAGTTATTGCAGACGGCTCAGCAAACGCTTGACCAGCCGATCAAATATATCGATCTTCGCGATCCGGAGCGCATGGTTATCAGAAGGCGCGATGAGCCGGAACCTGCGGGCAGTTGAGATTTGACCGAAAGGCGCGCACCGCCGCCTCGGGCAGGACGATCAGTAAGCGTGCGAAGCGGCGGATTTGACGGATGTCGAAACAGCTTAGACCGGCGCGGGATCGCGGCCTAGTCGCCGCAATTGATATCGGCGGATCAAAGGTCGCGTGCGTGATCGCGCAGCTGACGCCCGTCTATAACGGCGAAGTGGAACCGGACGTTATCGGCGTCGGACAGCATGGCGGGCTGTGCCGGGACAAGCGCCCGGACGTCGAGGCCTCGCTTCGTGCGGCCGTTGAAGCGGCGGAACGCATGGCCGGTGAGCGCATCCGGCGGGTCTATGTCGCCGCTGGCGGAAGGTCTATCGGAAGCCGGCGGATCGCAGTCGATCTCGATATTTCGGGCGGCGTCGTCACCGAAGATGATGTTGAGGAATGTCTCGCTCAAGGCGCAGCAGCCGCGGCGCCTGAAGGCGCAACGCCGCTCTATGCGTCGAAAATCCGATATCTCGTCGATGGAGAGGCGGCGGATGATCCGGTTGGTCTTTCCGGCGGCGTACTTGGCGCGGAAATGCTCGGCCTTAGCGTGCGCGATTCTTACGCTGAGAATATAGAATCATTGCTCGGGCGGTGCGGCCTCGAACTTGAAAAGCTGGTCGCCGGACCAAGCGCTGCCGGCGATGCTGTTCTGATCGACGACGAAAAAGAACTTGGCGTGATTATGATCGATATCGGAGCGAAATCGACAGATTTCGCTCTGTATGAGCGGGGCGCTCTGATCGCGTGCGGCGGCATCGCCGTCGGCGGCGACCACGTAACGCGCGACATCGCCCAGATATTCGGTTCGCCGATCGCCAAGGCGGAACGTATTAAGACGCTCTACGGCTCGGCCCTGATCGGCTCGGGCGACGAACACCGTCTCGTCGATTTCCCGCAGCTTGGCGACGAAACAGAAGTCGCTCGGCATTCTCGCGCAGAACTTGCGCAAATCATCGCCCCTCGCTTTGAGGAAATTCTCGAACTTACGCTCGCCGCTTTGCCCCAATCTGGATCTGCAAGGCGCGCGATCCGCCGCGCGGTCCTCACCGGAGGCGGCAGCCTCCTCGTCGGTGCGCGCGAAACCGCCGAGCGAATTATCGGCGTCAAAACACGGCTCGGTCGGCCCGCCGCGCTTTCCGGTGCGCCGGAAACGGCGACAGCGCCGCAATTTGCGACGGCGGTCGGCGTAATCCAGGCGGCGGCGCGCAACCGCATGCCTGCCTCACGCGCATCCCGCCGTCACCAAGC